>NZ_JALCZC010000139.1:0-9531 GCF_022690805.1 Anaeromyxobacter sp. SG66 | reverse complement strand
CCCGCCGCCGCGCCGCCGGGCCAGGAGCTCGCCGCGGCGCTCGGGAGCGTCTCGCTCGTGGGGCGCACGCTGCTCGTCCTGGCGGGGGCCTTCGTCCTGCGCGCGCTCGCCGACGCGGGGACGCTCCCGGCCGCGGTCGGCGTCGCCCTCGGCCTCGCGTACGCCGCCACGTGGCTCGGGTTCGCCCTGCGGGCCGGGGCGAAGGCGGGCGCGACGGCGAGCGCCGCGTTCCACGGCACCGCCGCCGCGCTCGTGGGCTTCCCGCTCCTCTACGAGGCGGCGTCGCGCTTCGGGCTCGCCTCTCCCCCGGCGGCCGCGGCGCTGCTCACCCTCTTCACCGCCGCGGCGCTCGCCGTCGCGGCGCGGCGCCGGCTCGAGGCGCTCGCGTGGATCGTGACGCTCGGAGGCATCGCCACCGCCGTCGCCCTCGCGGCCGCCACCGGGCGGCTCGGCCCCCCCGCGCTCTTCCTGGTCCTCCTCGGCGTCGCGACGCTGTGGCTCAGCTACGTGCTCGACTGGTTCTCGCTCCGCGCGCTGCCGGCGGTCGCCGCCGACCTCGCCGCGGCGGTGCTCGCGGTGCGGGTGGGCCTCGCGCGAGGCGGGGAGGGGGCCCTCGCCGCGTTCGCCGTGCTCACGCCGCTCATGGCGCTCTATCTCGGGACCGTCGCCACCCGCACGCTCCTGCTCCGCCGCGACGTGCTGGCGTTCGAGATCGCCCAGAGCGCGGCGGCGATCGCCGTCGGCCTCGGCGGCGCGGCGTTCGTGGCGACCCGCTCGGGCGCCGGCGCGTCCGCCATCGGCGCTGCGGTAACGGTGCTCGGGCTCGCCGCCTACGCGGTGGCGTTCGCGTTCCTCGAGCGCCCCCTGGACCGCCGCCGGAACTTCGTCTTCTACACCTCCGCGGCGGCGCTGCTCGTGCTCGCCGGGACGGGCCTCCTCCTCGACGGGCCCGCCCTGCCCGTCGCCTGGATCGCGCTCGCCGTCGCCGCTGGCGCGCTCGGAAGGCGACAGGGCCGGCTCACCCTCGCGGCACACGCGGCGGGGTACGCCGCGGCGGCCGCGATCGCGAGCGGGCTCGTCGCCCACGCGGCCGAGACGTCGCTCGCGTCGCCGCGCGTCCCGTGGACGCCGGTGACGCCTCCAGCGCTCGCCGTCCTCGCGGGGCTCCTCGCCGTCGCCTGGATCGGCGCCGAGGGAGGCAGGCACACCCGCGCCCAGCGCGTGCCGCGGATCGTGCTCCTCGCGACGCTCGCCGCGGGGCTCGCGGGGGTGGCGATCGGCTGGATCGCCCCCGCGGTCGCGGGCCTCCCCGGCCCGGGCGCGGACGCCGGCGAGCTCGCGGCGGTCCGCACGACGCTCCTCGTCTGCGTGACGCTCGGCCTCGCGTCGCTCGGCAGGCTCCCGGCCTGGTCCGACGGAGCCGCGCTCGCGTACCCCGCGCTCGCCGCCATCGGGCTCAAGATCGTGCTCGAGGATCTCCCCCGAGGACGGCCGGCGACGCTGCTCGTGGCCTTCGCCTGCTACGGCGCCGCGCTCATCCTGGTCCCGCGCATCCGCCGGCGGCGCGCGGAGGCGCCGGCAGCGCGGAGCGCCGCCTGAGCCACCCGAGCTCCTGAGCCCTGTGCCCTGACCCTCGCCCTGAGCCCTGCCCTGAGCCCTGAACGGGGCCCGGCGGCCGTGCCCACTCCGGGGCTCCCCTTGTTTGCGACTCCTACCTTCAGTGTAGGCTCCTCGCTCCCTTGCACGGACCTCCGGCGCGCAGGTGAGCCCACGCGTGCCGGGCAGGTGAAGGACGCGGCGAACTCGCACTCCGAGGACCGAAATGGCCAAGAAGAACGCCTTGCTGCTCTTGCCCCTGCTGGCGCTCGCCTCGCGAGCTCTCGCAGACGACGTCGTTGCCCTCGAGCCGTCCGGCCTCGCGCCTTCCGCGGAGACGGGCGCGCTCGTGGACGAATCCGCGCACCTCTGGTTCGTCGAGCTCGCGAGCCCGCCCACCTCGGAGGGCTCGAGCCTCGCCACGGTGCGCGCCCAGAAGAGCGCGTTCCGCGCGGCCGCCGCGAAGGCGGGCGTCCGCTACTCCGAGCGCTTCTCGTTCGACGTGCTCTTCAACGGCGTCTCCGTGTCGGTGCCGCCCGCCCAGCTCGGACGCCTCGCGCGGATCGCGGGCGTGAAGGCGGTCTACCCGGTCGAGACGATCGCGATGCCGGAGCCGGCCGAGGTCTCCGAGCCGGACCTCCTCACCGCCATCGCCATGACCGGCGCCGACGCCGCGCAGGAGGAGCTCGGGTTCACCGGGCGCGGCGTGAAGGTCGGCGTCATCGACACCGGCATCGACTACGATCACGTGGACCTCGGCGGCGACGGGGTCCCGCGCGCCAACAGCCCGTTCCCCGGCAGCCGCATCGTCGCCGGCTGGGACTTCGTCGGCGACGCGTTCAACGCCGACTCGAGCTCGGCGACGTACGACCCGACGACGGTCCCGGACGCGTACCCCGACGACTGCGCCGGCCACGGCACGCACGTCGCCGGGATCATCGGCGCGAACGGGAGGGCGCGCGGAGTCGCGCCGGACGCGCAGCTCGGCGCCTATCGCGTCTTCGGGTGCAAGGGCTCGACCAGCGCGGACGTGATGATCGCAGCGATGGAGGCGGCGCTCGCCGACGGCATGCAGGTCGTGAACATGAGCATCGGATCCGCCTACCAGTGGCCCCAGTACCCGACGGCCATGGCGGCGACGCGCCTCGTGAACCTCGGCGTGGTGGTGGTCGCCTCGATCGGGAACAGCGGCGCGAACGGGCTGTGGGCCGCCGGCGCCCCGGGCCTCGGCGAGAAGGTCATCGGCGTCGCGTCGTTCGACAACACGCACGCCATGCTGAACGAGCTCACGATCTCGCCGGACGGGACGGCCATCGGCTACACGAACGCGACCGCCGCTCCGCCGGCGCCGTACACGGGCACGCTCCCGATGGCCCGGACCGGCACCGCGAGCTCGACGGCCGACGCCTGCGCCGCGCTTCCGTCCGGAAGCCTCGCCGGAAAGGCGGCGCTCGTCCGGCGAGGGACGTGCTCGTTCTACCAGAAGGCCTTGAACGCCCAGAACGCGGGCGCGGCCGCGGTGGTGCTCTACAACAACACCACGGGCCGCGTGAGCCCCACCGTCGCCGGGGCGGTCGCGATCACCATTCCGGTGGTCGCCGTCTCCGCCGCCGAGGGGGCGCTCATCGACTCCAGGCTGGCCGCCGGCTCCGTGGACCTCACCTGGACGTCGGACCTCGGGAGCTTCCCGAACTCCACCGGGAACCTCATCTCCGACTTCAGCTCCTACGGCCTCTCGCCCGATCTCGCCCTGAAGCCCGATCTCGGCGCGCCCGGCGGGTACATCTACTCGACCTACCCCCTGGAGCTCGGTGGCTACGCGAGCCTCAGCGGCACCTCCATGTCGTCGCCGCACGTCGCGGGCGCGGTGGCGCTCCTGCTCGAGGCGCGGCCGAGCACGCCGTCGCAGCGGGTCCGGACGATCCTCCAGAACACCGCAGAGCCGAAGCTCTGGTGGCGGGACCCGACGCTCGGTTTCCTCGAGACGGTGGGCCGCCAGGGCGCGGGCATGCTCCGGATCGATCGCGCCATCCTCGCCACCACCAGCGTCGAGCCGGCGAAGCTCTCGCTCGGCGAGAGCCAGGCGGGGCCGGTCGCGCGCACGCTCACGGTCACGAGCTCCGCCGACGCGCCGGTCACCTACGCGCTCTCGTTCGTGAACGCCCTCTCGGCGCGGGGGACGTTCTCGCCGGTGTTCAACACGTCGAACGCGAGCGTCTCCTTCGGCGCGCCGACGGTGACGGTCCCCGCGCAAGGGAGCGCGACCGTCGAGCTCACCGTGACGCCTCCGACCGGGCCGGACAAGGCGCAGTACGGCGGCTACGTGGTGCTCACGCCCTCGGGCGGCGGCGAGATCCTGCGGGTGCCGTACGCCGGCTTCGTCGGTGACTACCAGTCGATCAAGGTCCTCACGCCGGCCGGCGCCGGGCTGCCGGTGCTGGCTCAGCTCGTGGAGTCGAGCTACGAGGCGCGGCCCGACGGCGGCACGTTCACGATGGCGGGCGACGACGTCCCGTTCGTCCTCGTCCACCTCGATCACCCGTCGCGCGCCCTGCGCCTCGACGTGACCGACGCCGCGAGCGGCAAGGCGTGGCACACCGCGCTCGCCGAGGATTACCTGCCGCGCAACGCGACGAGCGCCGGCTTCTTCGCGCTCGCCTGGGACGGCACGACCGCCGCCGGCACGAGGAGCTACGTCGTGCCGAACGGCAGCTACCTCGTCACCCTGTCCGTGCTGAAGGCGCTCGGGGATCCGGCGAACCCCTCCGACTGGGAGCGCTGGACGTCGCCCGTGGTCACCCTCGCGCGGCCTTGATCGCGGGGCCGTCGACGCCGCGCCGGTGTCCGGCGCCGCGCGCACGGAGTCGCCGATGAAACCGTCGGGCCGGTCCAGCGCGGACCGGCCCGACGCGTCTCTGGCCGCCGTGAGGGCTCCTGCGCGGCAAACCGCCACGCGCGTGAAAACCGAACTCGGGTGAAGCTCGAGCACCGCCGGGGGCGGAAGCGGCCCGAACGGGCGCTCGGGTGGATGTCGGAGGGCCGGAGACGCACGTGCCGGCGTCGGGTCCAGGTCGCTACGATCCGCGGTGGATACCGCTGATGCTCGCTCGTGTGATCTCGCCTCGCGGCCACGCGTCCCTCCTCGCCCTGGCGGCGGTCTGCGGCATCGCGCTCGCCCGGCCGGCGGGTGCGGACGCGCCCACGTCGCCGCGGGAGCGAGACGCGGCGCAGGCCGAGGAAGGGATGGACTGCGGCGGCGCGAAGCCCGCGGCGGGCGCGGCGCAGGGGGAGGGGGGTGACGACTCCCCCGGCGCCGCGCGCGCGAAGCCGGCGGCGAGCGCGGGGGGCGCGAGGCCCGCCGGAGCGGGGGAATCCGAGGACGGCGCGGGATCGGTAGCGAGTGGCGTCCCGGACCTCACGTTCCGGCCGCCGCAGCGCCGAGGGCTGCTGCCGAGAGGTCACCTCCTCCCCGCCCTCGAGACGGGCGTCATCACGGGCGTGATGCTCGGCTGGAACGTCTCCATCGGCGGCGCGCCCTGGGCGCGAGTGACCGCGCACACCATCGGACGGAACCTCCGGGGCAGCTGGGTGCTCGACGAGGATCGCTTCTGGATCAACCAGATCGGTCACCCGTTCCAGGGCATCTTCCCGTACAGCGCGGCGCGCTCGTCGGGCCTGGGGTTCTGGGCGTCGACCCCGTACCCGTTCGCCGCGAGCGCGATCTGGGAGATCGTCGGCGAGACCACGCTCCCGTCGGTGAACGACCAGATCACCACGCCGCTCGCCGGGGTCGTGCTCGGGGAAATGTTCCACCGGGTGTCGGGCATGATCCTCGACGGGCCCCGCAGCGGCTGGCGCCTCGCGGCCGCGACGACCTTCGCGCCCATCGAGAGCATGAACCGGGCCCTCGTCGGCACGGACCCGCCGGCTCCCACGCCGCCCTCGCGCGTGCAGCTCCGCGTCGGCGCGCTGTCCTTCGATCCGGACCTCCGCGCCGGCGGGAACGAGGGGGTGGTGCCGGAGCTCGGCGTCCGCCTGAGCTACGGCCTCCCCGGCGATCCGCGCTTTCGGTTCGAGCGGCCGTTCGACCACTTCGAGCTCGAATCCACGTACTCGACGGAGAAGGACCCCCTCGCGACGCTCTTCGCCCGCGGCGTGCTGGCCGGGCGGACGTTCGAGGGAGAGCGGGTGCGAGGCCTCGCCGGCGTCGCGCTCCAGTTCGACTTCTCGGCGCTGCGTCGCCACAGCGTCTCCACGAGCGCGGTGGGGCTCTCCGCGGAGGGGCGCTGGGAGCTGGCGCCGCGCGTCGCGCTCGAGGGCGCCGCGACCGCGTCGGCGGTGCTCCTCGGCGCCGCCGGCTACCTGGGAGGCCGGCCGGTGCACGATCGCAGCTACCGGATGGGCCCGGGGGGACAGGCGCACCTCGAGGCCCAGCTGCGGGCGCTCGGTCGCATCGCCGCGCGGCTCGTCGCGCGTCAGTACCTCATCGCCGGCCTGGGATCCCTCCCCGGCCTCGAGCGCGTCTCGACCGTCACGGGCGCGCTCGAGCTGCGCGTCGTCGGCCCGCACGCGCTCGGCGTGGAGGGGCTCCTCTCGCACCACGCGGGCGACGCGGGGGGAGGCGCGCCCGCGCGCTCCGAGACGGGCACGGAGCTCCGCGCGTACTACGCGTTCACGGCCGGGGTGCGGTGAGCCCCCCGCCACGCGGCGTCAGGGCTGATACGCGAAGCACCGCCAGAAGAAGAAGCGCCGGACCGTCCGGCCGTGGCGCACGATGGGGAGCTCGCCCGCGGCCTCGCAGCGCTGGAACGGGAGCTCGTCCGGCGCCCGGAACTTGAGGTCGTCGCAGAAGTAGACCGCGTCCCGTCCGCGGAGCGCCTCCGGGGAGGTCCACTCGTCGTACTGATCGCGGCGCCCGCCGAGGCGGGTCACCTCGAGGCCGTCGCCGCCGTAGAAGGCGGCGAGCGCGGAGAGCTGGAGTCGCCGCGAGAACACGAACGGCCGCGCGCCGGCGCCGGAGGCCTGGAGCCCGCGCAGCCGCGCGCCGACCTCCTCCCAGCCGACGAGGTCCGTCGCGAAGTCGAGGCGCGGCGGGAGCGGCAGCGCGAGCGAGATCGCCTGGACGTAGAACACGAGCGAGAGGGCGAGGCCGAGCCCCGCGGGCGCGAGGCGCACGAGCCGCGAGCGGCTCTCGAGCAGCGCCGCCGACGCGGGGATCATGAGGGTCAGGAAGGCGGGGCCGAACCAGTTCGGGTTCACGTAGGTGAACAGCGAGGCCACGGTGAAGAAGGCGAGGGAAGGCGCGGCACACCCGAAGACGAGCGCGGCCGCAGCGCTGCCCGCGCGCGCGGCGCGCCCGCTCCGCGCGAGCCCGACGAGGCACGCCGCCCAGACGAGCGGGGACAGGCTCTGCTGGGCGGCCAGGAAGCGCGGGACGGTCCGCCACGGGCGGAACGCGCCGCCGTGGCGCTCCACGAGCTGGAACAGGAACGACTCCCAGCCGTGCCGGGCGTTCCACAGCACGACCGGCGCGAACGCGAGCGCCGCGATGGCGAGCGCGAGGTACGGCTCCTTGCGCCGCAGCCACGCCCGGTGCGGGGTGAGGAGCAGGAAGAGGAGGATCCCCGGCAGGAGGAAGACGTCGGTGTACTTGGACAGGAGGCCGAGCCCGGCCGCGAGGCCGGCCGCGTACCACAGGCGCGGCGCTCCGTTCACCGCCCGCCACGCGAGCCAGGCGGTGAGGATCCAGAAGAACGTGGCCGGCGCATCCGGCGTGGTGAACACGGCGCCGAGCCCGAAGAGCGGCGCGGCGTTGCAGAGCAGGACCGCGCCCCACGCCACGTCGCGCCGGCCCGGGACGAGGTCGAGCGACAGGCGGAGGAGGACGAGCGAGGTGGCGGCGGTGAAGAGGAGGGCCGGGAGGTGGACGGCGAGGGTGCCGTGTCCGAGGAGGCGCGTCGAGACCGCCAGGATCCACGCGACGAGCGGCGGGTGATCGTAGTAGCTCGCGGCGAGCCGGCGCGACCACTCCCAGTAATACGCCTCGTCGTTGAACAGCCCGAGCCACGGGAGGATCGCGAGCCGGAGGAGGAAGAGGACCGCCACGGCCGCGGAGCGCGAGGCGAGGGGCGCTCCGCCCACGCCGGCGCGCGCGACGAGCGGCGGCGCGGTCGCGCGCGCGGAGTCCGGCGCCGTGGACGGCGAGGGTTCCATCGGCGCGCGAGGGTAGCGCGTCGCAGTCGCTCCGGAGCGCCTGGCGCCGCTGCAAAGACGGGGCTCTGCGGCCCCCCGGCGGGCGCCGGTGCGCCGAGCTGCGCGCGCGGCAAGCCGCCGCGGTCAGTGAACGCTCTTCCCCTCGCCGCCTCCCCGGATCTCGATGCGCTTGCTCTGCGCGCGTCCCTTCGGAAGGGGCAGGGAGACCTCGAGCACTCCGTTCTCGAACCGCGCGTCGGCCTGCTCGGGATCCACGCCCTCGGGGAGCGGGATGGCGCGCCGGAAGGATCCGTAGCTCCGCTCGGAGCGGTAGAACCCCGCCCCCTCCTCCTTCTGCTCGCGCCGGCGCTCGCCCTCGATGACGAGCGCATCGTCCTTCACCTCGACGTGGAGATCGTCCTTGGAGAGCCCCGGCAGGTCGGCCCGGACCACGAGGTGGCCCTCGCGCTCGAGGACGTCGATCTCGGGAGTCCAGAGCCCGCCGCGGGAGAGCGCCTCGCCCCCCCGCTCACCCCGCGGCATGAGCCCGCCCATCCCGAACCCCGCGTCCTCGAACATGCGATCGAAGTCGTCCATCATCCGGCGCATCAGCGAGAACGGGCTCATCGTGAAGAGATCGGAGCCCCGGAGCATCGGCGCTCGCGCCTCCCTGCGGGAGAGGCCTCCGCCCGTCCGCTGCTCCCCGGCGCGCTCCATCCCCTGCTGCTTCGGCGTCTCGCCCGCCTTCGCCGCCCGCTGCTCGCCCCCCGCCTGCCCCTGCGCCTTCTTCTGCTCCGCTCCCGCCGGGTTCTCGTTCGCCATGACCGCTCCTTCCGGACTCGCGTCCGGGCATGGTTCCGCGGCGTGTCGCGCACGCCCGCGTGGATGGGTCGGCTCGACGGTGGTGATCCGCGACCGGCGCCGCAAAGCCCCTCGCGCATTCGCCCGCGCGGACCTGGCGCGGCCGGAGCGGCGCCCGGTGAGCGGGCGGCGGCCTGCGCCACGCCCGCCCGAGGGGCTCCGTTCGCGCAGGATGGAGGAGAGCTTCAGGCCGCCGCGGCCGAGGGGGCGACTGCCGTGGCGGGGCGCCGCCAGAAGCGCAGCGCGAGCGCGAGCGTCGCGAGCTGCACGACGGCGACGAGCGCCACGCAGGCGGGCCAGCCGCCCGCGTGCCACGCGAGCGCGGGGAGCGCGCCGCCCGCGCTGCCGCCGAGGTAGTAGCAGGAGACGTACACACCGGAGGCGGCGGAGCGCATCTCGGCGGGCGCGGCGGCCTGGAGGTGGCTCGTGGAGGCGGACTGGCTCACGAACGCGGCGGAGCACGAGAGCGCGAGGCCGATCCCGATCACCCACAGGGAATGTACGAGCGTGAGGCCCCCGCCCGCCAGCGCTCCGGCGAGCGCCGCGGCGAGGCCGGCGCGCGGGCCGACGCGGTCGATCCAGCGGCCCGCGAACGGGACCACGAGCGCGCCGACGAGGTAGACCGAGAACATCCAGCTGAGCGCGCCGGCCCCGAGCCGGAACGGCGGCTCGGAGAGGTAGAGGGTCACGTACGTGAAGGTGGCGACGAGCGTGAAGAGGACGTTGAAGCCCACCGCGAACGTCGCGAGCAGGCGCGGATCGTCGAGGCGGCCGGCGAGGGCGCGCAGCGCCGCGAGCGGCGGGCCGCGCCGCGGAGCCGGGCGGCGCTCCGGCGGGAGGCCGCGGGCGACGGCGAGCGCGCCCGCGAGCGTGATCGCGCCG
>NZ_JALCZC010000138.1:0-9577 GCF_022690805.1 Anaeromyxobacter sp. SG66 | reverse complement strand
GGGCCCCGCGAGCGCGAGCGCTCCGGCGCGGCGCGGGTCGAGGCCGGCGCCGGCGAGGCTCGCGCCGTCGAGCGGATCGAAGCCGAGCTGGGAGGCGAGCGCTCCGCGCGCGCCGGCGAGCTCACCCGCGCCGGGGAAGGACGCGGCGGTCGCGTGGAGGGCGGCGAGGTCGGAGGCGGCGCGGCCCAGCTCCGGCGCGAGGACCGCCGCACGCACGCCGGGTGGGAGGAACCGCTCCGCGGGGGCACCGCGGACCGCCTCCCGGCAGCCGCACCCCCGGCACCCGGCGGCGAGCGCGACGGCGACGAGCAGTGCCGGGGCCGCGCGGCGGAGCACGCGGGTTTCTTAGCATGCTAAACAGGCGCGCTCATGATCTTCTCGAACGACGACGACGCCCCCATCGCGCTCGACCTCGCGCCCGACTGGGCGGCCCGGCTCGGGCCCTCCGCGGCCCGCCTGGAGCTCGAGATCGGCTGCGGCCACGGCGGCTTCGCCCTCGGGTTCGCGGCGGCGTACCCCGACCGGGCGCTCGTCGCGATCGAGCAGCGGCGCGCCTTCGCCGAGGAGGTCGCGGAGAAGCGGGAGCGGCGCGGGCACGCGAACCTCGTCGTCATCCAGGGCGACGCCCGCATCCTCGCGCCGCGCCTCTTCCACGCGGGATCGCTCGCCGCGATCCACGTCCACTTCCCGGACCCCTGGTGGAAGCGCCGGCACGTCCGGCGGCGGCTCGTCGACGACCGCATGTCGACCCTGCTCCTCGGGCTCCTCGCGCCCGGCGGGCTGCTCGACTTCCGCACCGACGTCGAGCGCTACGCGCGGGAGGCGGTGGTGCGGCTCGAGGAGGCGGGGTTCGAGAACGAGGCCGGGCCCGGCGCGTTCGCGGAGCGGCCGCCCGACGAGATCCCCTCCACGCGCGAGAAGCGCTACCTCGAGACCGGTCAGCCGGTGTGGCGCCTGCGGATGCGCAAGCCGGAGTGACGGCGAGCGGAGACGCGAGCGCCCCCGGCCGTGTGGCCGGGGGCGTCGTCTTCCGGGCCGCTCCGCGCGCTTCGCCGCGTCGAGGCCTTCACGCGGAGTTAACGGCGCGTGCCGGTGCCGGACGTGTCGTAGCCGCCGCCCGTGCCCGTCGAGCCGCTGCTCGTGCCGGTGTCTGACGGGGTGCTGGTGCCGGGGGTGCTGCTGCTGCCGGAGGTGTCGCTGCCGGTGGTGCCCGTGCCGCTGCCCGTGCCCGGGGTCGCTGCGCCCGTGTCGCTGGTCGTGCCGCTGCTGGGCGTGCTGGTGTCGCCGCCCATGTGGCCACCCATGTCGCCGCCCATGTGACCGCTGGTCCCGCCGGCCATCGGGGCCGCCTCGATCTTCACCGCGACCTGCTTGCCGTCCTGCTCGTTGAAGCTGGCGCGGACGTCCTGGCCTTGCTGGATGTCGGAGATCTGGCCGGTGCGGCCGTCCACGGTGACGATCGTCTCGGGGACGACCTGGAGCGTCCTGCTGTCGCCCATGTCCGACTGGATCGAGACCGAGTTCGACGACACGCTCGCGACCTTGCCCATCAGCACCTTGTCGCTGTCGTGTCCCTTGATGTCAGGGCTCTGGGCGGTCGCGCTGCCCGAGGTGCCATAGGTGTCGCTCTGCGTTCCGGATCGCGCCGTGGTTTCGCTGGCGGTCGCGGGCGTGGTCCCCTCGGTCCGGGCCGTGCGGTTCGCGTGGGACGTCGAGCAGGCGATGCCGAACGCGAACGGCAACGCCAGCGCCATCTTGCGGATCTGCATTCTTCTCCCCCTCCTGATGCGCAAATGCTGTGCGCGGGTTCATCGGCCGGCGAGCCCCACCCGAAGGTGCGGGCGAGCGCGCGGGCTTCACCGCTGCGCCGCCGCCGGTGCCAAATATGTGGACTCTGGCCGAGCGAGGAGCGGCCGAGCCACACGACGCGCGTTTCTGCTCGCCCGCCGCCCCGCACGCCGGGCCCCCGCCCGGCACGGCGACCCGGGTGCCCGGAGAAGCACGGCCTGCGGCTATGCTGGCGAGATGACCGCTCGATTCACGAGGATGGCCCTCGGCGCCGCCCTGCTCGCGCTCCTCTCCATCGCCTGCCGGCGTCCCGAGGGGCCGGCCGACCGCTACCGCGTCTTCGCCGCCGCCGCGCGGGCGGGCGACGCCGACACCGTGTGGAGCATGCTCTCGGAGCGCTCTCGCGCCGAGCTCGACGAGCGGGCGAGGCAGGTGGCCGCGCGCGCCGCTCCCGGGGTCCTGCCCGCGACCGGCCGCGAGCTCGTGCTCGGGGACCTCTCGCCCACGGCCGGCCGGCTCGCCTCGGTGACGGTCCGGCGCGAGTCGCGCGACGCGGCGCTGCTCGCCGTGCAGGTCGAGGGCGCGGCCGGCCCGGCGGAGGTCGAGATGGTGCGCGAGGACGGGCGCTGGCGCGTCGTCCTCCCGGACGCGCAGCGCTCCTCCGGCCGGTAGCCAGGCGCCGAACCCTCTGTTAGAAAACGCTCTCCGCCATGAAGACCGCCGCCCAGATCCGCGAGCTGTTCCTCCGCTTCTTCGAGGAGAGGGGGCACCGCCGCGTCCCCAGCTCCTCGCTCGTCCCGCAGAACGACCCGACGCTCCTCTTCACGAACGCCGGGATGAACCAGTTCAAGGACGTCTTCACGGGACGTGAGAAGCGCGACTACTCCCGGGCCACCACCGCGCAGAAGTGCGTCCGCGCCGGCGGCAAGCACAACGACCTGGAGAACGTCGGGTTCACCGCCCGTCACCACACGTTCTTCGAGATGCTCGGGAACTTCTCGTTCGGCGACTACTTCAAGAAGGACGCGATCGCCTGGGCGTGGGAGCTCGTCACCTCCGAGCGCTGGCTCGCGATCCCGAAGGAGCGGCTCGCCGCCACCGTCTTCGCGGGCGAGGGGACCCTGCCTTGGGACGAGGAGGCCTACGACCTCTGGAAGGCGCAGGGCGTCCCGCCGGAGCGGATCCACAAGCTCGGCGCGAAGGACAACTTCTGGGCGATGGGCGACACCGGGCCCTGCGGCCCGTGCTCCGAGCTCCACTTCTTCCAGGGGAACGACATCCCCTGCGCGGAGGAGAAGGCCGGTCGCGCCTGCCAGGGCGTCGCCTGCGACTGCGACCGCTGGCTCGAGATCTGGAACCTCGTCTTCATGCAGTTCGAGCGCGGCGCCGACGGGGGCCTCACCCCGCTGCCCAAGCCCTCGATCGACACGGGCGCCGGCCTCGAGCGCATGGCGGCGGTCGCGCAGGGCAAGCGCTCGAACTACGACACCGACGTCTTCCAGAACATCATCCGCGCCATCGAGAAGCTCGCCGGGAAGCGCTACGGGGCGACCGACGCGGACGACGACGTGTCGATGCGGGTCATCGCCGACCACGCCCGCGCCACGACCTTCCTCGTGGGCGACGGCGTGCTCCCCGCCAACGAGGGGCGCGGCTATGTGCTCCGCCGCATCATGCGGCGCGCCATCCGCCACGGGAAGCGGCTCGGCCTCGAGAAGCCGTTCCTCGCGGACGTGTGCGAGGCGGTGATGCTGGAGATGGGCGACGCGTATCCGGAGACGCGCGAGAACCGCGCCTTCATCACCAAGGTGGCCGCGCAGGAGGAGGAGTCGTTCCGGCGCACGCTCGACAAGGGCCTCGCGATCCTCGAGGCCGAGATGCGCAAGCTCACGGCGCCCGAGACGCACCTCGGCAAGCCCGCCACGCCGCCGCCCGAGCGCCAGCGGCCGGTCATCGAGGGCAAGGTGACGTTCCAGCTCTACGACACCTTCGGCTTCCCCCTCGACCTGACCCGCGTCATCGCGGCGGAGCGCGGCTTCGACGTGGACGAGCAGGGCTTCGACCGGCACATGGCCGAGCAGCGCGCCCGCTCCGAGTGGAAGGGCTCGGGGGAGCAGGCCACCGGCGATCTGCACAAGCAGATCGCGGGCGAGCTCGGCGAGATCCGCTTCCTCGGCTACGAGGCGCCCAGCGCGCGCGCCGAGGTGAAGGCGCTCGTCGCGAACGGCGCGCGCGTCGCGAGGGCGGCGAAGGGGGACCGGGTCGAGGTCGTGACCGCCGCGACACCGTTCTACGGCGAGTCGGGCGGCCAGGTCGGCGACCAGGGCACCATCACCGCGGCCGGCGTGCGCGTCCGGGTGGAGGACACGCACCGGCCCGTCCCCGGGCTCGTCGTCCACGCCGGCGTGGTCGAGGAGGGCGCGCTCGCGGTGGGCGACGTCGTGGAGCTCGCCGTCGACGATCGGCGCCGCGACCTCATCCGCGCGAACCACTCGGCGACGCACCTCCTCCAGCTCGCGCTGCGCGAGACGCTCGGGGAGCACGTGAAGCAGGCCGGCTCGATCGTGGCGCCGGACTACCTGCGCTTCGACTTCTCGCACTTCCAGCCGCTCTCCGACGAGGAGCTCTTCGCCGTCGAGCGGCGGGTGAACGAGCTCGTGCGCGAGAACGCCGAGACGGACACCTCGGTGCTGAGGCTCGAGGAGGCGCGCCAGTCCGGCGCGATGATGATCTTCGGCGAGAAGTACGGCGACGTCGTCCGCGTCGTCCGCATCGGGCCCTCCAAGGAGCTCTGCGGCGGGACTCACGTGCGCCGCGCCGGCGACATCGCGTTCTTCAAGATCGCGAGCGAGGAGTCGATCGCCGCCGGCGTGCGGCGCATCGTGGCGTACACGGGCCCGAAGGCCGTCGAGCTCTCCCAGCGCGAGGCCGACGAGCTCCGGCGCGCGGCGGCGCTCCTCAAGGCGGGCGCCTTCGAGGTCGCGCAGAAGATCGAGCAGAGCCAGCGGCGCGTGAAGGAGCTCGAGCGTGCCCTCGACGACGCGAAGGGCAAGATCGCCGCGGCGCAGTCGGGTGATCTCGTGGCCCAGGCCCGCGAGGTGAACGGCGGCGCGAAGGTCCTCGCCGTGCGCGTGCAGGGCGACGGCAAGAGCCTGCGCGAGCTCGCGGACAAGCTGCGCGATCGGATCGGCAAGGGCGTCGTCGCGCTCGGCGCGGAGCAGGACGGCAAGGCGATCCTGCTGGTCGCGGTCACGAAGGATCTCACCGCGAAGCTCAAGGCGGGCGACCTCGTGAAGGAGGCGGCGAAGCTCGTCGGGGGCTCCGGCGGCGGCAAGCCGGACCTGGCGCAGGCGGGCGGCTCGGACCCCGCCGGGCTCGAGCGGGCGCTCGCGAAGGTGCAGGAGCTCGTCGCCGCCGCGCTCGGGTGATTGGCGAGTCACCCGGGAAACGCCGGACCGCGTTCGGGTGGCGGGGCGGGTGTCAAGCGAGGCGCGGCGTTGACCGCGCCCGCGCCCCCCGCCTACGATCCTCCCCCGCACGATGGCTCCGGTCCCCCGCCCGCGTCCGCAGCGCCGACGTTCACGAATCGTGGACTTCGCGCGAGCGCGCGAGGCGCGGCGGCTCAGGGACTTCCAGGCCCGCTGCCGCACGGTCACCGACGTGAACCGCGGCGCGCTCGGGCGGCTCTTCCAGACCGGCCTCATCTTCACGCGCCAGGGCGCGCGGCTCGGGCGCGACCTCCTCCTCGCCCACCAGCACCTCCTGCGCGTCTCGGACCTGCTCGACAAGATCGGCGAGCTGCCGGATCCCGGCGCGGACGGGGACGCCGCCGCCCTCTACGAGGAGGCGCAGGCGCTCCTCGCGCGCACCACCGAGCTCGCCGCGCGCTGCAGCGTGGTGCTCGCGCGCGGCAGCTGACCGCGCGTCCCGCGCCCGAGGGACGCGCGGCCGCGCGGCCGTCGCCGCCCGTCGCCGTCGCCCCCCGCTCCACGTTCACTGTACGACAACCCCTTCCTTGCGGTCCGCCGCGGGGCAGGGCAGGCTCGCCCGGGTCTCCAACCGGGAGTCAATACCTCCATGCGCAAGCACGCCCTCCTCGCCGCGATCGCGGCCCTCCTCCTCCCCGCCGCCGCGTCCGCGCAGGTCTCCCTCGGCGCCCGGCTCGGCTTCGCCCCGGCGATGGGCAACGTCGGCGGCGACGCCGGGGGCTCCAGCGTCGACCTGAGCGACTTCACGAAGAGCCAGATCCCGCTGCAGCTCGACCTGATGGTCCGCGTGACCCCCCAGCTCGCCCTCGGCGGCTACGCGTCCTACGGCTGGTCGAAGGGGACGCTGGATCTCGACGGGACGAACCAGAACGTGTGCGACCTCGACGGCGTGGACTGCTCCGGCGGGGTGCTGCGGCTCGGGGTGCAGGCGACCTACGCGTTCTCGACCACCGGCCAGTTCCAGCCCTGGGCGGGCGTGGGCACCGGCTGGGAGCGGAACCGGGTGAAGGCGGAGGGCGGCGGCGAGGAGCTCGAGTTCACGTTCTCCGGCTGGGAGGTCCTGAACCTGCAGCTCGGCGGCGACTACTTCGCCTCTCCTCGGTTCGCCGTCGGTCCCTACCTGATGCTCAGCATCGGCCGCTACGGCGAGATGAAGTACTCCGACAGCCTGGGGAACTCCGCGAGCGCCGACATCACCGACAAGGACGCCCACGAGTGGGTTCAGTTCGGCGTCCGCGGCCGCTTCGACCTGTAGCCGCCCGATCATCGAAGCGTCGAAGCCGCTGCGTCGACGGACGGCCGCCTCTCGGGGCGGCCGTCCTCGTTCGCGGGTTGCGGGACGGGCGGGCGCGGAGTACCCCTTCGGCCGCGATCGCGAAGGAGGGAACGCATGCACGGGAAGCTCGTCGAGCTCGAGGTGGAGTCGCGCGCGCTGGCGGGGAACGCGCTCGGGGATCCGGACCGGCGGCTCGTGCTCGCCTACCTGCCGGCCGGCCACGGTGCGGCGCCGCTGCCCGCGGTCTACTTCCTCCACGGCTTCACCGGGAGCGCGCGCGGGTGGTCGAACACCTCGGTGTTCGCGCCGACGGTGCCCGAGCGGCTCGACGCGCTCGTCGCCTCGGGCGCCATCCCGCCGGTCGTGGGGGTGTTCCCGGACGGCATGACCGCGCTCGGCGGGACGCAGTGGACGAACGCGCCCGCCGTGGGCCGCTACCAGGACTACGTCGCGGAGGACGTGGTCGCCCACGTCGACGCCGCGCTCGGCACCCTCCCGCGCCGGGAGGGACGCGCCATCGTCGGGAAGAGCTCGGGAGGCTACGGCGCGCTCGTCATGGGCCGCGACCGGCCCGACGTGTTCGCCCACCTCGCCTGCCACGCGGGGGACGCCTACTTCGAGTACTGCTACCTCCCCGACCTCCCGAAGGCGGCGGCGGCGCTCTCCGCCTCGGGCGACGCGGCGGCGTGGCTCGCGGAGGCGAAGCGGCGCGCGGCGGAGACCAAGCTCGGCGGGGCCGACCACCCCGTCCTGAACGTCCTCGCGATGGCGGCGCACTACGGCCCCGACCCGCGCGCGCCGCTCGGCCTCGCGCTACCCTTCGAGCTGCCCTCCGGCCGCGTCCGCGAGGACGTGTGGGCGCGCTGGCTCGAGCACGATCCCGTCCGCTTCGCGCCGCGGGCGCTCGAGGCCTACCGCCGGCTGGCGAGCGTGTTCGTCGACTGCGGGACGCGCGACGAGTACCACCTGCGCTGGGGCGCCCGCATGGTGGTCGAGACCCTGCGGGCGGGCGGCGTCGAGGTCGTGCACGAGGAGTTCGAGGACGGACACATGGGCATCAACTACCGGTTCGACGCCTCGCTGCGCTTCCTCGTCCCGCGCCTCGCGCGCGGGTAGGGCGATCGCGCGTCGGCGCGCGGCGCGCGCCCGCGGGTGCGCGGCCCGGAGCTCCGCTATCATGCCGGGATGATCGTCCCCTCCCGCGCGGCCGCCTGGTCGCTCCTCTGCGAGTACACGAAGACGCAGCCCCTGCGCCGGCACGCGCTGGCCGTCGAGGCCTCGATGCGGGCGCTCGCGCGGCGCGCCGGCGTGACCGAGCCGGGCGAGCTCGAGACCTGGGGCGTCGTCGGCCTCCTGCACGACTTCGACTACGAGCGCTGGCCGACCGAGGCGGACCACGTCTTCCGCGGCATGGAGATCCTGCGCGCGCAGGGCTGGCCCGAGGCCATCGTGAAGGCGGTGGGGGCGCACGCGTTCTACACGGGCGTGCCGCGCGAGACGCCCATGGAGCGGGCCATCGTGGCCGCGGACGAGCTCACCGGGTTCGTCGGCGCCTGCGCGCTCGTGCGGCCGTCGCGGAGCGTCGTCGACCTGCCGCCCGAGTCGGTGGTGAAGAAGATGAAGGACAAGGCGTTCGCGCGCTCGGTGGACCGCGAGTACATCCGGCGGGGCGCCGAGGAGATCGGGGCGCCGCTCCCCGAGCTCGTCGCGCTCGTCATCCGCGCTCAGATCCCCATCGCGGAGCGGCTGGGGCTCGCGGGGGCCCCCGCGCCGGACCTGCCGGACGCGCCCGTCCCGCCCGAGCCGGCCGAGCCCGCGGGGTAGCCCGCCGCCCTTGCCTCCCGGGTGGGGGCGAAGGTGCCCCGCGCGGAGATGGCGGGCCCCGCCGGACCGGGCCGCCGCTCACCGCCGCGTCCTAGCGCGAAGCCCGGCCTTAGCTTGGAGACATGGCCAGGACCACGCTCGCGCTCCTGCTCGCCGTGACCGCCTGTGGACGGCTCGACGACGTGGACTTCACGCGCTCCGCGACGCTCACCATCCCGGGGACCCCCGGCGGCGGACCCTCGGGGGCGATCGGTGGATTCGCCCCGATCGACCTCGGCGGTCAGGAGGCGCTCCGCGCGCAGGGCATCGACCCGGGCGACATCGACTCCGCGCACCTGCGCCGGCTGCACCTCGAGGTGCGGGAGGGCGCGAGCCTCGAGACGTGGCTCGACGACCTCGTCCTGCGCGCCCGGGCGGACGGCCTCCCCGCCGTCGTCGTCGCCGAGAAGCACGGCGTCCGCGCGCTGCCGGCCGGGACGCGCGCCCTCGACCTCGACGTCCACGGCGACGTCGACCTGAAGCCGTACCTCACCGGCCAGTCCCCGACGCTCGGCATCGAGGCGACCGGCGCGCCGCCCGCCTCGAACACCACCGTCGAGATCACCGCGACGATCCGCGTCGACGTGAACGTGACGGGGCTCCTTCGCTGAACGACAGCTCGTGGTTCGCGCTCATGGAGGCGGCCCTGGTCGGACGAGCGGCGCACCGCGCGCTCCGGTTGGGCATCGACGGGGTAGGCACGCGCGGTCCGGGAACGCTCCGCGCGGAGCACTGCGGGCGCAGAACGGTGAGCGTCATCGGCGGCAGTGTAGGGGTTCGCAAGCCGGGAGCACGCAAGCGGCGAGTCGTCGCTCCCGCCGCGCGGCCATGCGAACCGGTCCTCCGTCCGCTGGAGCTTCGGCCAACTCCGGGCCGCCGCTGGGTCACGGCGGCCACATCCCGAGCTGCATGACGGGACGCAGGGGCGCCATGTCAGCGCGCGAGAGCGGCGTCGGCTTGTCGCCCGCATCGCGGCGGAAGCGATTCATGTGGCCGCGCCCGAAGGTGCTCGCGTGAAGCAGATTGTGGGCTCGGCCTGACGGATCCCCTCAAATCAGCACACCTGAGCGGCAGCGATACGCTCTCGGAGTGAGTCCCATGGTTCTTCCGCCAGGGCGCCTTCGAGGAGGTCCGGCGCGTGGTCCGCGAGCACAAGTCTGCC
>NZ_JALCZC010000137.1:0-9647 GCF_022690805.1 Anaeromyxobacter sp. SG66 | reverse complement strand
CAGCCGGCGAGGTGCCCCTCGGTGCGGGAGCGCTCGTCGCCCGTCAGCTCGCCCGCCTCGAGCCGGCGGATCCGGGAGATCGAGCACGCGACGCCGGGGCCGCCCAGCTCGGTCTTCATGGCAGCTCCTCCGGATCCGGCAGGGTCAGGTCGGGGAACGCCTCGCGGAGCGCGCCGCGCGCGGCGCCCAGGAACTCGCGCAGCCGCTTGCGGACGGTCGGGAGGCTGCGGCCGGTCGCCGCCGCGATCTCGGCCTGCGTCAGCTCGTCGACGAAGTAGAGCACGGCGACCTCCTGCGCCTCCACCGGCGCCGCGCCGAGGAGCGCGCGCACGAGCTCGCGGGAGTCCGGCGCGATGCCCTCGCTCACCCGCTCCCGGGCGAGCCGCGTAAGCTCGTCCCGCCACGCCGCCCGCGAGGCGCGCAGGACGTTGAGACAGTGGTGCGTCGCGGCGGTGAGGAGATAGGCGCTCGGCGAGGCGGCGGCGCGCAGCTCGGGGAGCGCGCGCAGCGCGCGGACGAAGACCTCCTGCGCCGCGTCGCGCGCCCCCTCCTCGTCGCGCAGCAGGTAGCGGCAGCGCGCGAGCACGCCCGCGGCGTGCCGGCGGTAGAGCTCCTCGACGAGCCCCGCCGCCGGCGTGGCCGCGGGGAGCGGGCCGGCGGGGCCGGCCCTCCCTCCCGCGATGACCTCGAGCCGCGCCATCCGCCCCGCTCAGGGGAGGCCGAGCGTCGAGTACTGCGGCTCGCCCTGGAAGGCGCTCGCGCAGGCCGACACGTCGCCGAAGGCCGGATCGGTGTCGTAGGTGAGCGCGAAGGCGCCCGCCTTGCCCGCCCAGCACTCGCTCGCGCCGTAGTCGAACGTCCAGCTCCCGTTCACGTCCTCGGCGAAGACCCGCGCGTCGCCGCGGCCCGCGCCGGTCCCGTCCCAGCGCGCGTGGAGCGAGAGGTTCACCGGGTTCGCCGCCGGGTCCTGGCCGCGGAACGCCACCTGGAGGTCCCCGCCGGCGCCCGTCGCGACGAACGCGTACGCGGCGTCGAGCGGGTTCCCGTTCTGCTCGTCGCGCCCGCCGGCGAGCTGCGCGTCGACGCGGGCCTCGGCGGTGGTGTCGTACTGGATCGTCAGCGTCCCGTAGCGCTGCTCGGACTCCGGGAGCTGGCGCGCGTTGTCGAAGGAGACGGTGAGCTGCCCCTTGCCGCGGCCGGGGCCGGCGGGCTCGGCGACGCCGCTCACGATGGAGAGGAACGGGCCGGGCACGAGGAGGTTCATGGCCGAGAGCTCGTAGGTGAACTTGCCCTCCTCGACCTTCGTGACGACGAGCTGCCAGCGCTTCACCTTGAGCCCGACCTTGCTCTCCTCGTCCCAGGGGCCCCAGGTGCACGTGTCGCCGCTGCAGGCGGTCGGCGGGAGGAGCGTGACGAGGCGGAGCGTCGCGAGCGTCCACCACGCGCCGCCGTTCACGGTCCAGGCGGTGACGTAGGACCAGCGCGCGTAGTCCGAGGTCGTCAGGGCGGGGAAGCGGGCGTCGAAGGTCGCCTCGGCGGTCGCGGTGAGCGCGGCCGGGGAGGACGGGGAGGAAGCGTCCGCGCTGTCCTTCGGGGTGTCGATGCGGATGGCGCTCGACTCGGGGACGGCGCTCCGCGCCTCGTCAGGGGTGATGTCCTGCTTCCCGCACGCTGACGCGAGCACGGCGAGGGACAGCGCGGCGATCGTCTTTCTCATCTCGGAGACCTCGGTGGTCGGCCGGATCATTCCGGCGCGGTCTACGGAGAGAGACACGCTCCCCCGCGCGGAATGGAAAGTGCCACCCGCGCCGGGTCGTCAGGAAGGTGGGAGGGGGTGCGCGGGCGGCGGCGCCCCGCGGTCGCGGGACGCCGCCCTCGCGAGCCTCACGCCGCGACGGGAGGGTTGAGGCAGAGCGCCGAGTTGAGCGCCACCACCGCGCGCTTGTAGTCGTCGCGGTTGATGACGAACTGGATGCTCGTCTGGCGCAGCGACTGGGAGACGGCGTTCACGTTGATGCCGTTCTCGGCGAGCGCCGCGGTGGCGCGGGCGAGGACCCCGGGGAACGCGATGTTCGTGCCGATCACGCAGACGATCGCGGAGGGCACGGCGGTCACGACCTCGTAGGCGTTCTCGAGCTCCTCGACGAAGCCCGCGCTCACCGACTTCTCCCAGACGACGTGCGTGATCGAGTTCGCGTTGGTCGCCTTGAGGATGTACGAGACGCCGTGCTTGCGGAACAGCTCCATCACCCCGTAGTCGAAGCCGACCGTCCCGACCATCGAGGGATCGTGGATCTCGACCGCGGTCACCTTCGGCGAGCCGGCGATGATCTCGATGCGCGCCTGCTTGCCGGTGTACTGCTTCGTGATGAGCGTGCCCGGGTGGTCGGGCTCGAAGGTGTTCTTGAGCCGGATGGCGATGCCGGCGAGCTCCATGGGCTTCGCCGCCTTCGGGTGGATCGCCTCCATGCCCACGTCGGCGAGCTGATCGGCGACGTCGTAGTTCGTCATCCCGACCACCACCGCGTTCTCCGCCCCCACGAGCTGGGGATCCGCCGAGGAGAGGTGGAACTCCTTGTGGATGACCGCCTCGTTCGCCTTGATCTCGACGGCGACCTTGCTGAAGGTGACCTCGGAGTAGCCGCGGTCGAACTCCCGCATGATCCCCTCGACGCCCTTCGTGTAGCCGGTGACGACCACCACCTGGTTCGCGAGGTCGACGCCCTTGAACGAGGCGTGGATGCGCTCGTCGATGGTGAACGGCTCGTCGTCGTCGAAGCCGGTGAGGTCCATGAGGGAGGCCGCGACGCCCTTCGCCTTCAGGATCTCGACGCTGTTGAAGGCGCTGTGCGCCTCGCCGATGGCGGCGAGCATCTCGCGCGCGGCGAGCAGCACGTTGTCGCGCCGCAGGTACCCGCTCGCGAGGACGTGGCGCATCGAGTCGAGGTAGGCGCGCAGCTCGCGCATCCGCCGCTCGATGAAGCCGTCGGCGCGGGCGAGATCGAGACCGATCGGGGCGAGGCCCGCGTTGATCTCCTTGAGCTTGGCGGTGAGCCCCTCGAGCGCGCTCGCGTAGTCCGCGCCGTTCGCGAACCGCGCGTAGACGCCGGGCTCGCCGGTCTTCTTGTGCTCGAGGAGCTGGTTCGTCACGCCGGCGTAGGCGGACACGACGTAGACGCGGCCGTGCACGCGCTTCGGGTCGCGCAGCATGATGTTGCGGAGGACGTCCTCGAACGCCGACATCGAGGTGCCACCGATCTTCTCGACGCTGATCATCGAACGGATCCCGCGGGGCTGGATGGTGTGGAGTTCCGGGCGAAAGCCGGGATGATACCAACTGTGGCCGGGATCGCGACCCCCCTGGGGCGCGAGCGGGCGACCGGCGGGGTCCGGGAGCCCGCCGCGAGCGGTCCCGCCACGGCTGAACGGCCGATCATGCTTCGCGAACAGGCGAGCGAAGCGAGCCCGCCGGGGCGACGCCGCGGAAGCGGCGAAGCCGCTCGCGGGGGCGCACGGGACCCGGCGAGCCGGGGTGGGGTCCCCGACGACGGCGGTCAGCCGTCGGCGGGGCGGGGGCGCAGCCCCCGTTCAGCTCTCGTTCAGATCATCGAGCCACTGCGGCCAGTGGTTCGCCGGCGAGGCCATCGCCGGGGGGTCGATGCGGGCGAGATCCGTGCGGATCCGCTTGAGCCGCTGCGCGACCGGCTCCTCGGCGCCCCACCACTGCAGGAACACGTCGATCGCGTCGAGGAACAGGCCCGCGCTCGAGCTCACGAACGCGGGCCGCTGCCCCTGCTCCAGGTCGACGAGCAGCACGCGGCCGCTCACCCGCTCGAGGACGAAGACCGCGGCGGGCGGCTCGTCGCCCCAGGACATCGGGTCGCGCATGGAGCCGATCACCCAGCCCGTCACGCCCGCCGTCTCCGCGCCGCCGCTCGCGAACTGCTCGAGCGTGCGGAGCCTCCCGTCGGCGAGCTCGGAGGAGAAGAACGTCGGCCCGGTCCACCCGGGGATGCGGACCTCGCGCGGCACGCCGCGCAGCGCGAGCGTGCGCGCGGCGTTGCCGAGGTCCGGAAGCTTCTCGCGGAGGCGATGGCGCTCGGTGACGACCACGGCGCGCATCATGCCATGGACGCGGGACAGCGCCGAGCCGCCGCCCGGACCACCTCGGACCACACGTCTCCCGGGTCCGGGCGCCTGGCCGGGGAAGCCGGCCTCAGCGCGAGGCGGGCGAGCCCGTCGCGAGCCGCACCGCCTTGCGCAGCCCCGCCAGGCGGAGCCGCTCGAGGGCCTCCGCCGGCGTGAGCCAGACGTGCTCGGCGTGCTCGTCGGAGATGCGGACCTCGAAGCCGGCCGGGAGCCGGGCGGCGAAGGCGGTCTCCTCCGCGAGCCGCAGCGCGCCGCCGGGGAGCCGTGCCAGGACGGGATCGACGCCGAACGCGTGCCGGTAGCCGAGCGGCTCGACCGGCACGTCCGCGCCGGTCTCCTCTCGCAGCTCGCGCCGCGCCGCCTCCGCCTCGCTCTCGCCCACCTCGATGCGCCCGGTCACCGGCTGCCAGAAGCCGCCGCGCGCCTCGCTGCGGCGCAGGAGCAGCACGCGCCCGTCGGCGCCGACCGGCACCACCGAGACCGTGCGCAGGTCCGGGGACGCGTCCTCGCGCGCGCGCCCCAGGGCCTCCGCCGCGTGGGCGGCGAGCCGCTCCTCCACCTCCGGCAGCTCCGGCGCCGCCCTGCCCCGCTCGCGCAGCTCGGCCTCGAGGCTCGTGACCCCGAGGCGCGGATCGGCGATGCCGCACGGCACGATCACCTGGAAGTGGGTGAGGTCGGTGCGGACGTTGAACGCGAAGCCGTGCGAGGTCACCCAGCGCGACAGGTGGACGCCGACCGCGCCGATCTTCTTGCGGCCGACCCAGGCGCCCCGGTGCTCCTCGTGCCGGCCCGCCTCGACCCCGTAGTCCGCGCAGGTGCGGATCATCGCCTCCTCGAGCGCGGCGACGTAGCGGCGCACGTCGGGGCGGTCGGCGAGGTCGACGACGGGGTAGCCGACGATCTGGCCGGGCCCGTGGTAGGTGACGTCGCCCCCGCGGTCGGTGTCGTGCAGCTCGAAGCCCTGCTTCTCGAGCCAGGCCGGGGCGGCGACGATGTTCGCCCGGTCCGCGCCGCGCCCGAGCGTCACGACCGGCGGGTGCTCGAGCAGGAAGAGGTGATCGACCCCGGGCGGCGTCGCAGCCCGCACCGCCTCGCCCGCGAGGCGCATGAGCGCGAGGCCGTCTTCGTACTCGACGCGGCCGAGCCTGTGGACGAGGAGCGTGCGCACGTTCGCGGCGCCCGTCACGCCCGCGCGGGCTCGGCGGCCTCGCCCTTCTTCTTGCGCTCGGGCGGCTTCAACATGTGGATGGGCTCGCCGAGCGCGGTCTTGCACGCCTCCATGAACGCCTCGGGGAGGGTCGGGTGCGCGTGGATGGTGAGCGCGACGTCCTCGAGGTACGCGCCCATCTCGAGCGCCAGCGTGGCCTCGGCGATGAGATCCGCCGCCTCCGGCCCGACCGCCGTCACGCCCAGGAGGAGCTTCGAGGCGCGGTCGGCGACCACCTTCACGAACCCGTCCGTGTGGTCGATCGCGATCGCGCGGCCGAGCGCGCCGAACGAGAACTTCCCGGTGATGGGGTCGTACCCCTGCGCGCGAGCCTCCTCCTCGGAGAGCCCGACGGTGCCGATCTCCGGATCCGTGAAGATGCCGCCCGGCATCGCGACCCAGTCGCGCGCCGACTTCATCCCGGCGATCACCTCCGCCGCGATCTCGCCCTCCTTCGACGCCTTGTGCGCGAGGAACGGCCCACCCGTCACGTCGCCGATCGCGAAGACCGAAGGCACGCTCGTCCTGTACTGCGCGTCGACCTCGATCCCCTTCGGCCCGACCTTCACGCCGATCTTGTCGAGCCCCAGCCCCTCGGGGCTCGGCCGGAACCCGACGGCGACGAGGATCTTGTCGCACTCGATCGTGGTCTCCTTCCCCTCCACCTCGACCTTGACCGCGAGCGCGGCGCCCTTGCGCTCGAACCCCTTCGCCTTCGCGTTCACGTGCACGGTGACGCCGCGCTGGCGCAGGTTCTTCTGCACGAACCGCACGGCCTCCGGGTCGATGCCGGTGAGGATGTTCGGCAGCGCCTCGAGGAACGTGACCTGCGAGCCCAGCTTCGCGTAGACGGTGCCGAGCTCCATCCCGATGATGCCGCCGCCGATGCAGACGAGACGCTTCGGGACCTCCGGGAGATCGACGGCCTCCTTCGCGCTCCACACGTCCTTGCCGTCGAACTTGAAGCCCGGGATCTCGACCGGGCGGCCTCCCGTCGCCACGATGAAGGCCTGCGCCTCGACGCGCGTCCGCTCGCCGTTCTGCTCGACGTCGATGGCCGTGGGCGAGACGAAGGTCGCCGTCCCCTTCACCACCTCGACGCCGTTGCCCTTCTCGAGCAGGCCGACGCCGCTCGTGAGCTTCTTGACCACGCCGTTCTTGAACTCGCGCAGCTTCGCGACGTCCACCTTCGGCTCGCCGGCCACGATGCCGCGCTCGGCCGCGTGCTTGATCTCGTCCACGAGGTTCGCCGCGGCGATGAGCGCCTTCGACGGGATGCAGCCCCAGTTCAGGCACACGCCGCCGAGCGTCTCCTTCTCGACGAGCGCCACCTTCTTCCCGAGCTGCGCGAGCCGGATGGCGGCGGGGTATCCGCCCACGCCGGCGCCGATCACGACGGCGTCGAAGGTCTTGGTGGCCATGGAGCGATCTCCTGGGTGGAGTCCTTGGGTGAAGATGTAACCGCGCGACCTCGCGCGCGCGGGGACTCTATCGGCGGGCCGCCGACGGTCAACACGAAAGCGGCTCCCCCGAGAGGGATGGCCTGCCCGCTCAGCGGGCGCGCTGCCGCTTGCGCCGCCGCGCCTCCTCCTTCTCCGAGAGGATCCGGTGCGTCTCGGGCGCGACGCCGGAGAGCCGCTGCACGACGGCGGCCGCGGCGGCGAGGCCGAACGCGCCAGTGACGAACGCCGCGCTGCCGTACACCTTCGGGCCGCGGCGGCGCTCCTCCGACCCGCGCGGGCGCGCGCCGGGGACACCGCCGTCGTCGCCCGGGAGCGCGAGCGTCTCGCGCGGCGTCTCGACCGACCAGACGGCGAGGACGCCGGTGGGCTCGGCCGCGGAGATCCCGTGCCGCCGGCGCAGGTACTTGCGGACGTCCTTGCCGAGCTGATCGGTGTGCGACTCGCAGAGGTCGGTCACCTGGATGGCGGTGGGATCGAGCCGCCGCGCGGCGCCGAGGGAGGTGACGATGGGGACGCCGAGCGCGAGGCAGCGCTGGATGACGTGGAGCTTCGCGACCACGGTGTCCATCGCGTCCACGACGAACGACACGCCCGCCGGGACGATGCGCTCCGCGCTCGCCTCCGAGTAGAACTCGGCGATCGCGTCCACCCGCACGGCCGGGCTCACCCGCGCGAGGCGGGCCGCCATCTCCTCGACCTTCAGCGCGCCGAACGCGCCCTCGAGCGCGTGGAGCTGGCGGTTCGCGTTCGTCTCGTCCACGCGCTCGCCGTCCACGAGCGTGACCCGCCCGACCCCGGCGCGCACGAGCGCCTCCGCCGCGAAGCTCCCCACCCCGCCAATGCCGAGCACGACCACGTGCGCCTGGGCGAGCCGCTCCATGGCGTCCGCGCCGAGGAGGCGCGCGGTGCGGTCGTGGCGCGGCGAGGCGGGAGCCGGAGCGACCGGGGGATCGGCGGGGCGCGCCGTCTGCGCCCCCCCGGCAAGATGCCGACGCGTGTCCATGCGCGCGCTCTTCTACCGCCCCTGGGGCCCGAGCCGGAAGAGCGCCCGCGCGTTCGCGGTGGTGAGCGCGTCCACCTCCTCGACCGAGCGCCCGGTGGCGCGCGCCACGGCCGAGGCGATCTCGGGGAGGAACGCGGGCTCGTTCCGGCCCCGGTGCGGGCGCGGCGTCTGGTCCGGCGCGTCGGTCTCGAGAAGCAGCCGGTCCGGCGGGACCGCCTGGACGGCGGCGATGGGGCGCCGCGCGCGCTCGTAGGTCACCGGGCCGGCGAACGAGAAGTGGAGGCCGAAGCGCAGGTAGCCCTTCACCTGGTCGGCGCTGCCCGAGAAGCTGTGGAGCACGCCGCCTGCGGGGAGCGGCGCCTCCTCGAGGAGCGCGATGAGCGGCTCGTGGAGCTTCAGGCAGTGGAGCACGACCGGGAGCCGGTGCCGCCGGGCGAGGGCGAGGTGCGCGCGGAGCACCCGCACCTGTCGCTCGAGCGGGGCGCCGGCGGCGACGCTCGGCCCGTCGAGGCCGCACTCCCCCACCGCCACCGCGCCGCCCTCGGCGAGCGCGGCCTCGAGCGCCGCCAGGTGCCGCGCGTCGTCCCGCGGGTCGAGCTCGGGGAGGAGCTGCGGGTGGAGGCCGAGCCCGAAGTGCACGCCCGGGGTGGCGCGCGCCCAGCCGGCGAGGCCCGCCCAGCCGTCGGGCCCGATCGCCGGGACGACGACCTCCGAGACGCCCGCCGCCCGGGCGCGCCCGAGGACCCGGTCGCGATCGGGCGCGAACTCGAGCTTGTCGAGGTGACAGTGGGTGTCGATCAGCGCGGGCCTACGCCATGTGCATGAAGAGCAGGTTCGGATCCTCGAGCGTCCGGATGATCTCGTAGCAGAAGGCCGCCGCCTCGTGGCCGTCGATGACGCGGTGGTCGCTCGTGATGGACACGTGCATCACGTCCCGGACCACGACCTGCCCGTCCCGCACCACGGGGGTGGGTCGGATGCGGTGCACGCCGAGGATGCCCACCTCCGGGTAGTTGAGGACCGGCGTCGCGAACATCCCGCCCAGCGCGCCGAGGCTCGTGATGGTGAAGGTCGAGCGGCCCATGTCCTCCGGCCGCGCCCGCCCGGCCTTTGCGTCCTGCGCGAGCCGCTCGATCTCCCGCGCGAGCTCGACGAGCGAGCGCCGGTCCGCGCCGCGCACCACCGGCACGACGAGCCCCGCGTCCGTCGCGGAGGCGATGCCGATGTCGTGGCGGCGGTGCAGCACGAGCTCGCCGCGCTCGTCGTCCATCGTGGCGTTGAGCTTCGGGAACTTCCTCAGCGCGGCGACGACCGCCTTCACGATGAACGGGAGGAACGTCACCTTGACGCCCTCCTCCTTCGCGGCGGCGGCGATCCGGTCCTTCACCCGCGCGAGCTCCGTCACGTCGCACTGCTCGACGAAGGTGAAGTGCGCGGCGGTCCGCTTGGAGCGGGCCATGTTCTCGGCGATCCGCTTGCGGACCCCGCGGAGCGGCACGCGCTCCTCGGCGCCGCCGCCCTCGGGGCGCAGCGGGATGGGCGCCGCCGGCCGCGCGGGCATGACCTCGGCCGAGGGCGCGGTCCCGCGCTCCGGGCGGCCATGCCCGTTCGTGGCGTTCCGGAACTCGGCGAGGTCCTCCTTCGTGACGCGCCCGCCCGGCCCGGAGCCGGCCACCGCGTTGATGTCGATCTCGAGCGCGCGCGCGAGCGCCCGCGCCGCCGGCGTCGCCAGCGCCTTCTGGCCCGCGGGGCGCTGGGACAGGGCCGGAGCCGCCCCCGGCGCGGCGGCGAGCGGAACGGCCTGCGTCGCGGCCCGGGCCGGGGG
>NZ_JALCZC010000136.1:0-9652 GCF_022690805.1 Anaeromyxobacter sp. SG66 | reverse complement strand
AGGCGGGCCGGGCCACGAGCGACCAGGCGTGCGACGTCCCGCCGAGCGCCCGGGCCCGGCGTCAGGGATCCATCCGGATCAGCTGGAAAGGAGAGCTGCCGCCGCGGGCGGTGAAGAACAGGTCCGTCCGGCCGTCCGGGCTGGAGACGAGCTTCGCGTCCAGGATGTGCGTCAGCGCGGGCGTCCCCAGGCCGTCCCCTCCCAGCCCCTGGCACCCGGGCGTCCCGGCAGCGCAGCCGTCGAGTCCCGTGAAATCGGAGATCGCGGGGAGCGCGGCGCGCGTGCGGAACACGTGGAGGCCGGCCCCGGGATCGTCGAGCCCGAGGTACAGGTGGCTCGGCGTGGCGAGCAGCATCGACGCGGCCGTGACGCCGGGGTACCCGAGCCGCGTGCGGTAGGCCGCGTCCGCCGCGAGGAGGGTCCAGTCCGTCGGGTCGCAGACGGCAGGGTCGGCGCCGCCCGCCGGGTCGCACGACCAGAGCTGGGGGCCGGTGGTGGTGTTCCGGATGGCGTACAGCCGCCCGTTCCAGGCCACCGCCTGGGGCCAAGCCTTGTCGGGCGGCTCGAGATCGAACTGGCGCGGGGGAGCCACGGACTGCTTCCGGTCGTAGGCCGCGCTCGTGGCCGGAGAGCAGCCGAGGAAGTCGCTCTTCGTCGCGGGCGCCTGCCCGGTCGCGACGAGGCAGCCCACGTCGTCGAAGAAGTACACGCGGCCGCCGAGCTCGGCCATCGCATCGACGATCGAGATCGCCGTGAACCCGCCGTACGCCGCGTTGTAGGCGTCGTGCAGGCCCAGGTCGAGGGCGTCGGTCCCCTGCGCCGCGTCGAGGCCGGGGGCGGTCGGGGCGCGGAGGAGCGCGATGCCGTAAGGGCGGGAGCCGCCGTTGTCCGGGAAGCCGAGATAGAGCCGCCCCCCCGCGCCGAGCGCCGCGGAGACGCCGCGCGTGTTCGCCCCGAGCACGGTGGAGAGGTCCACGTAGGAGAAGTCGAGCGGCGAGGCCGACGCGCGGCTCAGGTACACGTAGTCGAGCTCGCCCGACGAGCGCGCGCCCCCGAGCACGAGCCACTCGTCGCCCGCGAAGGAGACCGAGGTGAGCAGGCCCCGCCCGTCCTCGCCGTCGGGCCCGCAGGCCGCGGCGGTGCACCCCGTGTAGCCGAGGGTCATGTGAGGCCAGGGGCCTGCGCTCGAGGAGGTGCTGCCGACGCCGGGGTCGCGCGGGAACGTCAGCGCGAGCGACTCCTGCCCCGTCCCGTCGCGCTGCATGCGAACGACGCCGTCCCCGGTCCGGCTCGGCCCCACGTACACCTGCCCTCGATACGGCGCGACGAAGGCGAACGTGCTCCCGTCCGCGAAGGGATCGCTGGCGAGGCGGGCGAGGCCGTGCGGGACCGTCGCGGTGGTGGCCGTCACGCTCGCGCGGAGCGTGCGCCCGTCGTTCGCGTCGGCGCCCGTCACCGACGCCGTCAAGGCGAGCGTCCCCGCCGCGACCGCCCGGCACGACCAGGCGAAGGCGACGCTCTCCCCGGCGGCGAGCGTGACGGCCTGCGTCGGGCCGGACACGACCACGACGGCCCCGGTGGACCCGTCGTCCACGAGCGACGCGGGGACCACCGCGACGGCGGTCGCCTCGCCCGTGTTCGTGACGGTGAGCGTCACCGGGAGATCGCCGAGCGCGAGCGGCCCGGGCGGCAGCGCGAGCGCGGCGGAGAGCGCGGCCGGCCGCTCGACGCGGAGGCCGCCCGTCGCCGTGGCGACGACCGCGGCCCCCGTGCGCGGATCCCGGCCGATCGCGGACACGGAGACCGACACGGCGCCAGGCGCCTCCGCGCGATACGCGAGCGTGAGGGTGGAGCGCGCGCCGGGCGCGAGGTCCTGCGGCGCCGCCGGCGCGACGAGCGCGAGCGCGCCGGGCCCGCTCAGCGTCGCCTCCGGCAGGACCCCCTCCACGGGGAAGTCGCCGCCGTTCTCCACCGTCACCTCGAGCAGCACCTCCTGACCGACGCTCGCCGCCTGGACCAGCGACAGGGACGCGGAGAGCGACGGCGCCGATCCGGGCAGCACCTCGTACGCGCCGCCCGCGGTGCCCTCGCCGTAGGGACCCGCGACCCTCAGATCGTGGAAGCCCCGGGGGAGCCCTGCGGGCACGCGCGCGCGGAGCCTGGTCGGGTCGAGCCACACGACGTCCCGGAGCTCGGTCGTGCCGAGCCACGCGCGATACGACGCGTCGACGCTGCTCCCGCCGTGGACGCGCTGCACCGCCCTCACGTGGAACGCGCTCCCGACGATGTCGATGAGGGCCTCGCTCTGCTCGAAGCCCTGCGCCGGCTCGGCCGCGACCGGACGCGGCGGAGCGGACGGCGCCGACTGCCGGCATCCGAGCACGACCGCGAGGACGGCGCCGGCGAGGGCACGCTCAGTACGCGTCATGGCGGTACCCCACGACGGCGAGGAGCGTGGTGAGCGAGCCGCGGAGCGCGTCGAAGCGGGGATCGCTCATGCGCGCGACGCGCGCCTCGAGGAAGGGGCCTCCGTGCCGGCGGAGCAGCCCCCATCCACCCCCGGCGTGCAGCAGCGTCACGAGCCCCGCCTCCGCGGACGTGGGGCCGGCGTCGGTCGAGACCTCCGACGCGACGTGCGCGACGCCCGCCCCGGCCCCGGCCCAGAGCGCCTGCCCGCCGGCGAGGCGCTGCTCCCATCGCACGGTGAAGAGCGCCGGGAGGTAGCGAGCGCGGCCCCGGACCTCGACCGCGCCGCCGCCGACCTGCGCCGTGTCGGTGCGCTCGTGCACGAACGCCCCGGCCTCGCCGGCCACGGCCAGCCGGCCCGCGAAGAGCGTCGTCCGGTATCCCGCCTCCACGGCGGCGTACGGCGCGAGGAGGCCGCTCGCGGCAGCGACCCCCAGCTTCGGCGCGACCCCCAGCCGCCGCTCCGGCGCCACGATCGTGAGCCGCGCGGCGCCCATCAGCCCGCCCGCGCGGACGGAGAGGACGTCGGCGCGGTCCTCTCTCGCGCGGCGCGGGCGATACCGCACCACCCAGGCCCCGGGCCCGTCCGGCTGGGTCTCCACGACGGCGGGCCGCGCGCTCGCGATCTCGGGCGCGGCCCCCTCCGCGGGGTTGCCGAAGCGGTCGCGCAACCGGACTCGGACGCGCGCCGCCGCGCGGCCGTCCGCGACGAGCGGGGCCTCCTCCGCGACCACCTCGAGCTCCACGGGGGGACCCCCGGCGACCTCGAGCTCGGCGCGGCCCTCCACGGCGCCGGCGCGCGCGAGGACCTGCAGCCGCCGGACCGACCCGACGCGCCCGGGGACCGAGAGGCGCGTCTCCCACGCTCCGGGGGCGACGGGCACGAGCCCCGAGAGCTCGCCGAGCGTCGCCTGGACCGCGGGCGAGGCCTCGACGGCGTTGCCGGCCGCGTCCGACGCCTCGACGCGCAGCAGGACTGCCCCGTCCGCCGCGACGCGAGCCTCGGCGGCCTGCACCGTCAGCCGCGCCAGCGCGCCGGTCCGCCGGGCGAGCTGGACCGACGCGGCGAGCCCCGGCTCGTCGGCGAGCGCCGCGGATGCCCTCGCCACGCCGGCGCGTCCGGGCGCGAGGCGCCAGGTGCCCGCCCAGCTCCCCGGGGCCACCTCCGCGAGCCCCACGACGCGACCCTCGCTGACCTCGAGCCGGAGCGGTGCGCCGGCGCGCGGGGCGCCGTCCGGCGCGACGACGAAGGCGCGCAGCGGCAGGTCGCGCGGCGCGTCCGCGGCCACCTCGGCGCTGCCGAGCGCGAGGTGGACGTGCAGCACCGGGGGTACGTTGAGATCGAGCGGCCGGCCGCGGTGGTAGGCGAAGCGAGCGCCGGGCGGAGCGACCACCGGGACGCGCGCCTCGCCGGAGGCGTCCGCCGTCACGGGTCCGAAGGACGCCTCGCCGATGGTGACGCTGATGCGGGCGTGCGGGGCGGAGCGCGCCGTCGCGAGCCCCCGGCCGGTGAGCGGGAGGGCCGTCCAGCCCCACGACTCCCCGGCGTTCGCCGCGACGATCGCGACCTGCGGGTATTGCTCGGGGGGCGCGACGTACTCCGCCACGAACCGGCCGGCGCCGGCGGGGCGAGGCCCCTCGACGCGCCCCACGTTCACGGTGAGCCGGGGAGGCGCGTCGCCGGCCCCCGCGAGCTCGATCACGGCGCGTGCGTCCGGCCCGAGCACGAGGCGCTCGGGCGTCACGCGCAGCGCGAGGTCGCCGGCCGCCGCCGGGGCCGCCGCGACGAGCGCCGCGACCGCGCAGCTAGCGGTGACCGCGCGCGCTCGCATCCTGTCCCCAGCGGACGGCGAAGTCGGAGACGTCCTGCTCCGGCGCGATCGGCGCGCACGGGACCTGGCGCTCCGCGCCGTGGCCCGCCGCGTCGCGGATGACCACCGACGCGCGCATCGCCGCGCGCGCGGGGAGACGGACCGAGAACCTCCCGTCCCCGCCGACCTCGACGAGGCGCCCCTCGACGCGGACCTCCGCGCCGCGATCGACCACGCCTGACACGGTGCACACCCCCTCCCCCCGCGCGGTCCTCGCGATCTTGAGGAGGAGCGCGGGCGGAATGGGAAGGGACGGATCCGGGGCCGCTCCGCGAAACGCCACCGCCTGGCGCCCGGCGCTCACGTCGACGCTGGCGCCTGCCGCCTGGAGACGGACGACGCCGGTCTCGGTGGCCACGGCGAGGGACCTGCCGCTCGCGAGCACGCTGAACCGCGCCTCGTTCGCGCGCGCCACGCTCGCGCCGTCGTCGCTCTCGACCACGAGCACGCGCGCGCCGTCCGGCTGGTGATCGACCGAGATGCGGCCCCGCGACAGGCGAAGCCGCTGAACCGCGGCGGTGAGCTCACGAACCGTGAGCTGCGTCGCGTCGGACACGGCGACGCGCGAGCGGTCGCCGACCGCGAGCGTCGCGGCCGCGCCGGCGCCCGTGCGGATCGTGTCGTCCTCGCGGAGCCGCTCTCCCGCGACCACCGGCTCCCACCCGCCGGGGCGGAGCCGCTCGATCGCCCCGGTGGCGGATTCCAGCACCACCTCGCCCGCCTCGGCCGAGGCGATGACCGCGGCCGCCTCGCCGGCGGTGCGCGACGGGCGGAGCCCGGCCCACCCGGCGGCGGCCACGGCCAGCAAGGCCACCCCGACGAGCGTGACGCGGAGCCCGCGCCTGCGGGGGGCCGCCATCGCGGGGGCGACCGGCACCGGCTCCGCGGCGCTCGCGGCGAGCTCCACCACGAGCTCGGTGCTGGCCCACGGGCGCCTGGCCGGGTCCGCTTCTGCCGCGAGGCGGAGCTCGCCGCCCGCGGCCCGCAGCATCCGGCGCGCGATGGCGAGGCCGAGCCCGCTCCCCTTCCCCCGCGGCTTCGTGGTGTAGCCCACCGTGAAGATCCGCTCTCGGTCCGCCGTGAGGATGCCGATCCCCTCGTCGGCCACCCGCACCTGGGCCCGCGCGCCGTCCGGCGCTCGCAGCACCCTCACCTCGATCCGACCGCCGCCGCCCTGCTCGACCGCGTCGAGCGCGTTCGAGACGAGGTTCGAGACGGCGTGGAGGAGCGCCTGGGCGCTGCCGTGCGCGCCCGGCACGTCGCCGTCGACGACGAGCGCGAAGCGATCGCCCAGGAGGTCGAGCCGCGCGCGCGCGGCCGCGATCGCGCGACGGACCACCGGCTCCACCAGGAAGGCGCCCAGCTCGGCGCCTCCCGTCATCAGCTGCTGGAAGGTGTCGAGCGTCTCCTGGATCCGCGCGACCTGCCCGGTCGCCATGGACCAGACGTCGAGCGTCGTGACCGACGGGCCGAGCTCGCGGGCGACGAGCCGCAGGGCGGCGTCCAGCGCGGTCAGCGGCTGGCGCAGCTCGTGGATCAGGCCGGGGCCGAGGAGCTCCCGATCTCCCGTGTCCGATCCAGGCGGTCGGCTCGACGACGTCTTCATCCATCGTCCCCCGGGTGCGCGTCGCCGCAGCTGGGCTCGCGGCGGCGCGCAGGCGGCGTCGCGCGCTGCGAGCGTCCGCGGGACGCCCCGGCGCGCTTTCGACCCGGAGCATACCTGGACCCGGTCGCCTTTCCGTGAAGTTGCCCGTCTCGGGCTGTCGTCGGGTGGGCGCGGCTGGCTGCGGATGTGCGCCGCGCTCGCCCTTCTGCGCACTGACGCCCTCGCCCCTGGAGACGACGACGCCCCGCGCGGCGCATGGCCGGCGGGGCGTCGAGGTCGCGGGGGCCCCGACGAGCTTCGCTCGCCGGGGCGGGGGCGCAGCCCCCGTCAGAAATAGAATCGCAGGAACGCGAGGCCCGTCGTGAACACGCCCGAGGAGTCGCCGGACGCGTCGGAGTCGGAGCGGAACCCGAGCTGCGCCTCCGCGCCGAGGGAGAAGTTCGTCGTGAGGTAGTGCTCGCCGCCGATGGCCGCGGCGAGGATCACGTCCGTGCCGCTCTCGTCGTTGGTGCCGTTGTCTCTGCTCGCGAAGTTGAGCTTGAACCGGCCGCCCATGTAGAGGTCGAACGGCGCGGCGAGGCGCTGGACGTAGAAGACGCCGACGCCCACCGTCACGTCGCTCCGGTCGACCTGGCCCGCCGGCCGGTCCTGGGTCAGCACCCCGAGCGAAGGCTCGATGCGGAGCGTCGGGGCCACGTTGATGGGCGCGTAGACCTCGATCGTCGGCGGGCCGGCGCCCTCCAGCGGGACGATGGAGATGCCGAGACCGAAGGGCCGGCGCGCGTCCTGTGCGTGGGCGGTGGCGGAGAGCGCGAGGGCGGCGAGGGCGAACACGAGCTTCTTCATGAGGCTCCTTTCCTTTCACGCACGGTCGGTGCGTCGTGGGCTCGCGGGACTGTAGCCCCGGACGGCCCACCGCCGAAGAAAAGGACCCCCGCGGCAGGACGCCGCGCATGTCGTGGCGCGGCCACGCCACGAGACGACGACGCCCCGCGCGGCCAATGGGGCCGGCGGGGCGTCGGGGTGCACGGAGCGGGGCGCAGCCCTCAGGAGGTGGTCAACCCTGAGGGCCCCGTGAGATGGAGCCTCAACCCAGGCTCTTCGCCATCTCGGCGATGCGGTCGCAACCCTTGTCGATCTGCTCCATCGACGTCGCGAACGAGAGCCGCATGTAGCCGGGGGCGCCGAACGCCGAGCCGGGGACGGCCGCGACGAGGTGCTTCTCGAGGAGGAGGTCGATGAGCTTCCCGTCGGTGCCGAGCGGCTCGGCCGCTCCGGGCGCCTTCCGGGACAGGAGCGCGCTCACGTCGGGGAACGCGTAGAACGCGCCGCCCGGATCGAAGCAGCGGACGCCCGGGATGGCGTTGAGCCGCCCGACGATGTGCTTGCGCCGCTCGTCGAACGTCTTGCGCATCTTCTCGACCTCCTCGTCCACGCCCGGGAGCGTGAGCGCGCCGAGCGCCGCCTTCTGGGAGATCGAGGCGGGGTTCGAGGTCGAGTTGTCCTGGAGCTTCTGCATCGCGGAGATGAGCGCCTGCGGGCCCGCGGTCCAGCCGATGCGCCAGCCGGTCATCGAGTAGGTCTTCGACGCGCCGTTCACGAGCGCGACCTGCGGCTGGAGCGAGGGATCGAGATCGAGGACGTTCTCGAAGCGGCCCTTGTAGACGAGCTTGTCGTAGATGTCGTCGGAGACGATCAGGATCTCCGTGCCCTTCACCGCGGCGACGACCGTCTCGAGCGTGCGCCGCGAGAGCATCGCGCCCGTCGGGTTCGACGGGCTGTTCACGATGATCGCCTTGGTGCGCGGGGAGATCGCCTTCTTGATCTGCTCCGGCGCCGGGTCGAAGCCCGTGTCCATCGTGGTCTCGACGAGGACCGGCACGCCGCCGGCGACGCGGACCATGTCGGCGTAGGAGACCCAGTACGGCGTGAAGATGACGACCTCGTCGCCCTCGTTCAGCAGCGCCTGGAACAGGTTGTAGAGGGCGTGCTTGCCGCCGCAGGAGACGAGCACCTCGGTCGCCTTGTAGGTGACCCGGTGCTCCTTCTGGATCTTCGCCGCGATCGCCTCGCGCAGCTCGGGGATGCCGTTCGTGGGCGTGTACTTCGTGAAGCCCTGGTCGATCGCCTTCTTCGCCGCGTCCTTGATGAGCGCGGGCGTGTCGAAGTCGGGCTCGCCGGCGCCGAAGCCCACGACGTCGATGCCCTTCTGCTTCATCTCCCGGGCCTTCGCGGTGATGGCCAGGGTCGGCGACGGCTTCACGGCGTCGAGCCGCTTCGCGAGCTTCATGATCGGTGTCTCCTCGGGCGAGCTGTGGAGGCCGCCCCCAGGGCGGCCAAAGCGCCGACGATAGCAGAACCGAGGTGGGGTACGCGCCCCGAACGCGGGAGCGGACGGCTAGTGGCGCCCCGGGGTGCCGAGCTTGCGGCGGAGCCCCTCCGCCACGTTGGGCGGGACGAGGCCGCTCACGTCGCCGCCGAAGGTGGCGACCTCGCGCACGAGCTGTGCCGACACGAAGAAGTAGTCCTCGCCCGTCATGACGAAGACCGCCTCGAACTCGGGCAGGAGCTTGCGGTTCATGTTGGCGAGCTGGAACTCGTACTCGAAGTCCGAGACCGCCCGGAGCCCGCGGATGACGGTGTAGACGCCCTTCGAGCGCACGTAGTCCACGAGGAGCGCGTTGAAGGAGTCCACCTCGACGCGCGGGTCGTTCCCGACCGCCTCGGAGATGAACGCCATGCGCTCGTCCGCCGTGAACAGGGGCGATTTCTGCGGGTTGTTCGCGACCGCCACGATCAGCCGGTCGAAGACCTTGAGGCCGCGGTTGATGATGGCGAGGTGGCCGTTCGTGAGCGGGTCGAACGAGCCGGGGTAGATGGCGGTGCGGCGGGGCATGAGGTGGCGGAGTATCCCTCACTCGCCCACGTAGATCGAGATTCCCGTGCCGCCGTAGTGCCGGCGGTCCGCGAGCGCGAGGCCCCCGATCCGCTCGGGCGGCGGGCGCCGCGCGTCGTGCTCCGCCACGGCGCGGCCGCCCGGCGCGAGGCACCCCTCGGCGAGCGCGAGCGCCGCCTCCGGACCCTCCGCGTACGGCGGATCGACGAAGACGAGCGCGAAGGCGCGCCGCGGCAGGCGCGGGACCACGTCCTCCACCCGGCCGCGCCGGACGTCCAGCCGCGCCTCGAGCCCCAGGGCCGCGGCGTTCCGGGCGATGAGCTCCGCCGCCGCGCGGTCCGCCTCGACGCAGACGGCGCGGGCGCAGCCGCGGGAGAGCGCTTCGAGCGCGAGGGCGCCGGTCCCGGCGTACAGGTCGAGGACGTCCCCACCGTCGAAGAACTGGCCGAGCACGTTGAAGACCGCCCCGCGGACCTTGTCGCTCGTCGGCCGGGTCGAGACGCCGCGGGGCGCCGCGAGCCGCCGGCCGCGGGCGCTGCCGGCGATGATCCGGGTCACGGCCCGCGCTCCTGGACCCGGCGCAGGAGCGCGCTCTCGAGGGCCGCCGCGGAGCCGGCCGCGCCGAGGCCCTCCACGAGGTCGGTGACCTCGGCGAACGCGCGCGCCTCGCGGCGCTCCGCGTCCTCGCCTGTCTCGGTCCCCGATCGCGGAGCAGGCTCCCGGCCGGCCCGCGCCTCGGCCGCGCCCCCGTCGTCGCAGGCGCGCACCGGCGAGCCCCGCAGCGCGCCGAGCAGCGCCGGGGTCACGGGCCCG
>NZ_JALCZC010000135.1:0-10040 GCF_022690805.1 Anaeromyxobacter sp. SG66 | reverse complement strand
GGCGGCCGCCGGGCGCGAGGAGGCGCCGGAGCGTCGCGACGCGGGCCGGCTCGCGCGCGAGCGCGCTCCCGTCGGCGACGAGCACGAGGTCGAAGGTGCCGGCCCGCAGCGCCTCGGGCTCGGCGGCGCGGAACTGCACGAACGGGTGGTGCCCGGCCTCGCGCGCGGCGGCGAGCTCCGGCTCGCTCGGCGCGATGGAGAGGACCGCCGCCGCCCCGCGCTCGGCGAGGAACAGCGCGGTCGCGCCGTCGGAGGCCGCCGCCGCGCCGATCTCCAGCACGCGGCGGCCGGCGAGGAGCGGCTCGATGAAGCTGTAGCGCGCGAGCAGATCGCCCGCGCCGTTGCGCGCGTGAAAGGGGGCCATGGCGCGGCGATGTTACCACCCCGGCCCCGGGCGTCCGGCGGCGGGGCCCGCGGCGCTTAGGCGGGCGGCCCGCGGGGAGCGCGGGGGTCGGAGAGGAGCGGAGGTGTGCGCACCTCGGGGCGGCGGCCCCGCCACGGCGCGGACCTAGCGCTTCTCGCCGCCCGACTCCCCCGATGGCGGTGCCGGGGCCGACTCGGGCGCGGTCGGGGCCGCCTGGGCCGGCGCCCCGGGCTGCGCCGCCGGCTGCGCGCCCTGCCCGCTCTGCTGGGACCGCTGCGCGCTGGCCGCATTCCGGAGCGCGATCGAGGCGGCGTCGAGCGCGGGCTCGACGTCGTGAAGGAGCGCGCGCGCGTCGTTCGCGCGGGCGGAGCGCGAGGCGCCCGTGTGCCGCAGCTTCTCCGTCGCGTCGCGCAGCTCGCCGACGGCGCGATCGAGGAGCCGCTGCGCCTCGTAGAACCCGGACTCGGCGCGGAGCGCGGAGAGGTCCTCGCGCTGCGTGGGCGAGAGGCCGGCGAGCCGCTCGGCGCGGGAGAGGTAGCCGAGCCCGCGCTCGAGCCGCGCCGCGTCGCCGCTCGCGATCTCCTCGCGCGCCCAGCCGGAGAGGAGATCGTAGATCCCCTGGTCGAGCAGGCTCCGCTCCTCGAACGCGCGCTCCGCCGGGAGCGGCTTGCCGGGGGGCGCCACGATGGGCTCGTACGCCTGCGCCTGCGACGGATCGGCGGTCTTGAAGGTCTGCCGGCCCAAGGGCGCGAGGATGCCGCGCATCACCACGAGGCGCCCCTCGTCCGGAACGAGGTACCAGGTGCGCGCGTTCCGCTCCGAGACGAGCCACAGGACGAGCGCGAGGAGCCCCACGATCGCGACCCACGCGACCGCCGCCCTTGCCCCGCCGCCGCGCCGCGGCGTCCTCGTCGTGTCGTCCGCCACGAGTGTCCTCCCGCGCTGCGCGACGGTTCGCGCGCTCGCGATCGCCTTCCGCGCCGCGAACCGCGCCGTCGCTAGAGCCTCGTGCCGGCGGGCCTCTCGCCCGCGGCCGGTCACGAATGACGACTACCCCTTCACACCCGCGGCACGCCCACGAACGGCAGGTTCCGCATCTTGCCGTCCCAGTCCAGCCCGTAGCCCACCACGAACTCGTCGCCGATCTCGAAGCCGCGGTACTGGATGGGCACCTTCACGACCGCGCGCGACGGCTTCTCGAGGAGCGCGCACACCTGCACGCTCGCGGGCTTGCGCGTCGCGAGGTTGTCGAGGAGGTACCGCATCGAGAGCCCGGTATCGACGATGTCCTCGACGAGGAGCACGTCCTTGCCCTCGATCGGCCGGGTGAGATCGCTCGTGATCTGCACGACCCCGGTCGAGCGGGTGCCCTGGTACGAGGAGATGCCGATGAAGTCGATGGAGATCGGCAGGTCGATCGCCCGCACCAGGTCGGCGAGGAAGATGAAGCTCCCCTTCAGCACCCCGACCACCACGAGCGAGCGTCCCGCGTGATCGCGCGTGATCTCGGCGCCGAGCGCCGCGACCCGCGCCTGCAGGTCCGCCTGCGAGATGAGGACGTCGACCTTGCCCGCGCCGCTAGACATAGGCGTTGTTCAGGATCTCCCCGAAGCCGCCGCCGCCGGGGACGATGTACTGGTGGTCGTCGAGGCCGCGCTCCTCGTCCCAGCGCGTGCCCGGGATCGTCGCGAGGACGTCCGGCGCCGAGAGGCCGCGGTCCACCCGGATCGCGTAGACGACGACGTCGGGGTGCGCCCGCGTCATCGTGCGGAGGTACTCCGGGGTGACGATGAGGTGGATGTTCACGATCCGCCGGGGCCTGCCGGGGACCTTCGTCTTGTAGGTCTGGATGGCGGTCGAGAGCGAGCTGCCCGTCGCGCCCATCGGGTCGGGGAAGAGCAGGAACGCCTCGTCGATGTCCCCGCCGATCTTCATGCCCCCGATGCCGGCGCCGACGACCTCCTCGTTCACCCCGAGCATGCGGCTCATGATGATGTGGTCCTGCCGCACGAGCGAGGGCTCCAGCGTCTCGTTCAGGAGGTCGTAGGCGACCTGCGACGGGAGCGCGCCCGCCCGGGCGATGTTCACCGTCACGGCGCGGACCGCCCGGTCGATGACCTCGCCCTCGAAGATCCCCTGGGGGGAGGTGTCGATCATGCGCGTCGGGACCGAGACGCGCCGGCGCGGGAACTCGACGTTGAGGACGGTGCGGATGAGGTCCTCGTAGAGGATGCGCACGAGCCGGCTGATGTCGGGCTGGCGCGTCTCCTTCGCGCAGAGCGTCGCGAGGTGTCCGAGGAGGAACGGGTTCGCGACGATGTGCACGTTCTCGCCGTAGCGGTGCTCGATCTCGGAGAGCCGGAACGGGACGGTGTCGTAGCTGCGGTCTCGCACGGGCGGGGAGCATAATGCTTGTCCCCCCGGATTCCTCTGCCTAAATGAGCGGCCATGCCCGAGACCGCCCCCGCCCCGAGGAGCGCCGCGTGGGAGACGCTCGCGGCCGTCATGTGCGACGTGCGGGCGCTCGGGGGCGCCGTCTCCCTCCTTCAGTGGGACCAGGAGACGTTCATGCCGGCGAAGGGCGCGGTCGCCCGCGGCGACCAGCTCGCCGCGGTCCAGGCCGCCCTCCACGAGCGGCTCACCCAGCCCCGCGTCGCCGAGGCGCTCGACCTCGCCGAGCGCGAGGCCTCCGGGGATCCCGACCGCGCCGCCGCCCTCCGCGCGCTCCGCTTCGATCACGAGCGCGCCGCGCGCGTGCCGCAGGACCTCGTCCGCGCGCTCGCGCAGGCCCAGGCGGAAGGCGTCGACGCCTGGAAGGCGGCCCGCAACGCGCGCGCCTTCGCCCTCTTCGCCCCCAAGCTCGCCCGGCTCGTCGAGCTCCGGCGCGAGCAGGCCGACGCGCTCATGCCCATGCTGGCGCGGAGGCCGGAGGCGCAGCCGGACCCCGGCGCGTCCGAACCCTACGACGCGCTCCTCGAGGGCTACGAGCCCGGCATGCGCGTCGCCCGCCTCGAGCCCATCCTCCGCCGGCTCGTCGGGTGGCTCTCGCCGCTCGTCGCGGCGATCGACGCGGCCCCTGCGCCCGAGGACGGGTTCCTCTCCGGCCGCTTCGACGGCGAGGCCCAGTGGGGCTTCACCCTCGAGCTCCTCGCGGCGCTCGGCTTCGACCCCGCGGCCGGCCGGCAGGATCGCTCGCTCCACCCCTTCACCCTCGGCCTCGACCCGGGCGACGTGCGCGTCACGACGCGCGTCTACGAGGCGCAGCCGCTCTCCGCGATCTTCTCCACGCTCCACGAGGCCGGCCACGGGCTCTACGAGCAGCACCTCCCCGGCGAGCACCGCCGCTCCCTGCTCTGCGCCGCGCCGTCGATGGGGATCCACGAGTCGCAGTCGCGCCTGTGGGAGAACCTGGTCGGCCGCTCGCTTCCGTTCTGGCGTGCGTTCCTGCCGCGGCTCGCCGCGCGCTTCCCGCAGCTCGCCGGGGTCGCGCCCGCCGACTTCCACCGGGCGGTGAACCGCGTCGAGCGCTCGCTCGTGCGCGTCGAGGCGGACGAGGTCACCTACAACCTCCACGTCGCGCTGCGCTTCGAGCTCGAGCTCGGGATGATGCGCGGCACGCTCGCGGTGTCGGACCTCCCCGAGGCGTGGGCGGCGCGCTCCGAGGCGCTCCTCGGCGTCCGGCCGCGCGACGACGCGGAGGGGGTGCTGCAGGACATTCACTGGGCGTGGGGAGACCTCGGCTACTTCCCGACCTACACGCTCGGCAACCTCTACGCCGCGACGCTCTTCGCCGCCGCCGGGCGCGCGCTCCCCGGGCTCGACGACGCCATCGCCGCGGGCGATCTCGCCCCGCTGCGGCGCTGGCTCGCCGAGAAGGTCTACCGCGTCGGCCGCCGCAAGGACGCCGAGGACATCGTGCGCGACGCGGCCGGGGTGGGGCTCACCGACGCGGACTTCGAACGCTACGTGAAGACGAAGTACGGCGCGCTCTACGGCCTCACGCTCTGACCGGGGTGGCGCCATGCCCTTCGCAGGGCGACGCGCGGGCGGGGCCGCAGGGCGCGCGCCGCCTGTGGTAGGAGCGACGCGTGCGCCTCCAGACGATCGCCCCTGCGAAGGTGAACCTCGTCCTGCGCGTCGGCCCGCCGCGGAAGGACGGCTTCCACGGCATCCGCTCGCTCATGGTCCCGCTCGACCTCGGCGACCGCGTGGACGTCACGGTGGGCGAACGCGCGGGGCCGGTCACCTGCCGCGTGCCGGGCCGCCCCGAGCTCGACGGCGCCTCGAACCTCGCCGCCCGCGCGGCGGAGCGCTTCCGCGCGCGCTTCGGGATCGAGCGCGCCGTGGCCATCCGCATCGCGAAGCGAGTCCCGGTCACCGCCGGCCTCGGCGGCGGCTCGTCCGACGCGGCCGCGGTGCTCCGCTGCCTCGCGCGCGCGTTCCGGATCCGCGACGCCGGGGCGCTCGCGTCGATCGCGGCGGAGGTCGGCTCCGACGTGCCGTTCTTCCTCGGCCCCGGCCCGGCGTGGGCCGAGGGCCGCGGCGAGCGGCTCACGCCGGCCGACGTGGCGCCTCAGCACCTCGTGCTCGTCTACCCGACCGCTCCCGAGCTCGCCATCCGCGCCGGCGACGCCTACCGCTGGCTCGACGCAGCGCGGCACGGCCGCAGCCCCCGGCTCGCGCCACGCTTCGATCGCTTCGATCCGTCCCGCGCGGGGAACGATCTCGAGCCGCCCTGTCTCGCGGAGCGGCCGCCCCTGAAGACGCTCTTGGGGCTGCTTGTGGGTCGCGGCGCGACGGCCGCTATAATGTCCGGAAGCGGGCCCACCGTGTTCGGGCTTTTTCCCAGCAAGAACGCGGCGGCGCGAGCGGCGCGGACGATCGCGGAGGAGATCGTCGCGCAGGACGTGAGGGTCCTCGCCGCGAGGACGGTGCGACGGCATCCGGGGGTTACGCCATGGAGATCACCGAGGTCCGCGTCTTCCCCGTGAACGAAGAGAAGCTGAAGGCGTACGTCACGATCACCCTCGACGACTGCTTCGTCATCCGCGACCTCAAGGTGATCAACGGCAACACCGGCCTCTTCATCGCGATGCCGGCGAAGCGCCGCAAGGACGGCACGTTCAAGGACATCGCCCACCCGCTCAACACCGAGACGCGGGAGCGGATGGAGCGGACGATCCTCGCCCAGTACGAGCGCGAGGTGCACAAGGGGGCGGCTCCCCGCCCGACCGGCACCGATCCGCACGACGCCTGACGCGGCGCCGGTCTCGCTTTTCCGCTCCGGCGCGCTTGCCCGTTGGGTCCGTCCGACGGTTCCGGTATATGTGGCGCCGCCGACGGCCTCCCCTCCCCGGGGCCGTCGTCTGTTCTTCGCGGGATCACGCCGGAGCGCGCGATGCAATTCCTTGGAAATCGGCCCGACTACCGGGTCTTCTCGGGCAACTCGAACCGGAAGCTCGCCGAGGCGATCTGCAAGGAGCTCGGCCGGCCCCTCGGCCACGCGACGGTCGGGCGCTTCTCCGACGGCGAGATCCAGGTCGAGATCGGCGAGAACGTCCGCGGGCTCGACACGTTCGTCGTCCAGTCCACCTCCCCGGACGCGAACACGAACGCGATGGAGCTCCTCATCATGATGGACGCGCTGAAGCGCGCGTCCGCGGGCTCCATCACCGCCGTCATGCCCTACTACGGGTACGCGCGGCAGGACCGGAAGGTCGCCTCGCGCTCGCCCATCACCGCGAAGCTCGTCGCGGACCTCCTCGTGGCGGCGGGCGCGACGCGCGTCGTCTCGATGGACATGCACGCCGGCCAGATCCAGGGCTTCTTCAACGTGCCGTTCGACCACCTCTACGCCGCGCCCGTGCTCGTCGAGCACATGCGCAAGCGCTTCGACGGCGACACCCAGAACGTGGTGGTCGTCTCGCCGGACGCCGGCGGCGTGGAGCGCGCCCGCGCCTACGCGAAGCGGCTCGGGTCCACCCTCGGCATCATCGACAAGCGGCGCACGAAGCCGAACGTCGCCGAGATCATGAACGTCATCGGCGAGGTGCAGGGGAAGATCGCCGTGCTCCTCGACGACATGATCGACACCGCCGGCACGCTCACCCAGGCGGCGAACGCGCTCATGGACAAGGGCGCGCTCAAGGTCTACGCGTACGCGACGCACGCGGTGCTCTCCGGCCCGGCCGTCGAGCGGATCGTGAAGAGCCCGATCGAGGAGGTCGTGGTGACCGACACGATCACCCTCCGCCCGGAGGCCGAGGCGTGCCGGAAGATCCGCGCGCTCTCGGTCGCGGGGCTCCTCGCCGAGGCCATGCGCCGGATCCACTCGGCCGACTCGCTGTCGAGTTTGTTTGTCTAAGCGGGGGCTGCGCCCCCGCCCCCCCCGGGGGGGGGGGGGCGGGGGCGGGGGGGGGGGGGGCGGGGGCCCCCCCCCCCCCACGGCGAGAGGTCGGTCGTGACCGCTCGGCGGGGCCCCCGACGGTAAACCGCCCCGAACCTCTTGACTCGCCGCGGGGTTTCCGGTAATCACCCGCGCTCCCGTGGCTCCCGGAAGGTCGGGGGCCCTCACACCACCCAGGGCCGGCACGCTCATCCGGCGGCCCCTCGCGCTCCGCTCCTCGATCGGAGCGGCCCGAGTCCATTGGGAGGACGAGAATGGCCGACATCATCGTCAACGCGCAGCGCCGCGAGGGCAAGGGCAAGGGTCCCGCCCGCAGGCTGCGTCAGCAGGGCCTCATCCCCGCGGTCGTCTATGGCCGCAAGCAGGAGCCGACCCACCTCGCGGTGGATCCCAGCGCGCTCCTCAAGGCGATCGAGACCCCTCACAAGTTCAACACCCTCCTCACCCTGAAGCTCGACGGCAGCGACAAGCACGTCCTCTTCAAGGACTGGGCGGTCGATCCCGTCTCGCGGAAGCTCGAGCACGCCGACTTCCTCGAGGTGAGCCTCGAGGAGCCGGTGAAGGTCGACGTGCCGGTCGTCACGACCGGCCGCGCGGCCGGCCAGGCGGAGGGCGGCATCCTCTCGCTCGCGACGCACGAGATCGTGCTCGAGGCGCTCCCGGCGAAGATCCCGGTGCGGATCGAGGTTGACGTCACGAACCTCAAGATCGGCGCCTCGATCCACGTCTCGGAGCTGACCCCGCCCGAGGGGTGCAAGTTCAAGTTCACGACCGACTACGTGATCGCGTTCGTCGCCGTGCCGGAGAAGGAGGAGGTCGTCGCCCCGGTGGCGGCCGCCGTTCCGGGCGCGGCTCCGGCCGAGGGCGCTGCCGCCCCGGCGGGCGCGGCCCCCGCGGCTGCGGGCGCCGCCGCTCCTGCGGCCGAGGGCAAGAAGCCCGAGGCCAAGGGCGCGAAGAAGTAGGCACGCCCTTGAAGCTCGTCGTCGGCCTTGGGAACCCCGGCCCCGACTACGCGCGCACGCGCCACAACGTCGGCTTCCTCGTTGCCGACCGGCTCGCGCTCGCCCTCGGGGCCGAGTTCACCCTCCGCAAGTTCGCCTCCGAGCTGGCGGAGGGGCGGGCGGGCGGCGAGCGGGTCTGGATCATGAAGCCCCAGACCTACATGAACCACTCCGGCGAGGCCGTCGGGCCCGCGCTCCACTTCTGGAAGCTCGGGCGCGAGGACCTCGTCGTCGTGCATGACGACCTCGAGCTCGACCCCTTCCGGATCCAGCTCAAGGTCGGGGGCGGGCACGGCGGGCACAACGGCCTGAAGAGCGTGAACGCCCACGTGGGCGGCCCCGACTACGCGCGCGTTCGCGTCGGCGTGGGCCGGCCGCCGCCGCGGATGGACCCGGCCGACTACGTGCTCGGCCGGTTCTCGAAGGGCGACGAGGCGGAGCTCGAGGACTGCCTCGTGCGCGCCACCGACGCCACCCGGCTCGTCGTCGAGCTGGGCGCGGCGAAGGCGATGAACCAGGTGAACCGCCGCGCGAGCGCGGCGGGATAGCAGCACTCTCCTGCAGCACCCGCCGACCGGCATGGGGCCGGGCGGCGGAGACGGAGACGACTCCTCGCGGCGGGCGAACCGCCGCTTTCAGACCCGAGGGGAGCGACATGGCGGAGACGAGGAAGCTCGTACGCGAGTACGAGACCATCTACCTGCTCAAGGCGGAGACGCCGGACGATCAGGTGGAGGAGATCAAGGAGCGCCTGCGCGGCGTCGTGACGCGCGAGAGCGGCAAGGTCATCCGGTTCACCAACCAGGGCAAGCGGAAGACCGCGTTCCCGGTCGGCAAGAACCCGAAGGCGCTCTACATGCACGTCCTGTACATCGGCCAGCCTGGCCTGGTGGCGGAGCTCGAGCGCAACCTGAAGATGATCGACGTGGTGCAGAAGTTCCAGTCGGTGAAGGTCGCCGACGGCGTGGACTTCGACGCCCGCCAGGTCGAGGCCGACGTGAAGATCCAGGCCGTCGAGGACGAGCAGAAGCCGCGCGAGGAGCGCGGTGAGTTCGTGCCCGGCGAGGAGCCGTTCGAGGCCGAGGCGCCCGAGGCGGAGGAATAGGCCATGGCACGTCCTGACATGGGTGGTCCGAAGAGCAGCGGTGGGTTCGGCGGTCCTCGGAGCGGTGGCGGCTTCGGCGGCGGCGGGTTCGGCGGTGGTGGCGGCGGCGGCGGGGGCTTCGGCTCGCGCGGCGGCGACCGCGGGGATCGCGGCGACCGGGGCGATCGCGACGATCGCGGCGGCGACGAGGGCGGTGGGCGGCGCGGCTTCGGCCGGCGCAAGGTCTGCCGGTTCTGCGCCGACAAGACGCTGAAGGTCGACTACAAGGACCAGTCGCAGATGAAGTACTTCCTGACCGAGCGCGGCAAGATCATCCCCCGCCGCATCAGCGGGAACTGCGCGAAGCACCAGCGCGAGGTGGCCACCGCCGTGAAGCGCGGCCGCATGCTCGCGATCCTGCCCTACACCGTGGGCGGGATGTAAGGGAGGCCGGCGATGAAGCTCATCCTCCGTGAAGACGTCGAGAACCTGGGCAAGGGCGGCGAGCTCGTGGAAGTGAAGCCCGGCTACGGGCGCAACTTCCTGCTCCCCCGCGGCCTCGCGGTCCTCGCGAACCCGAAGAACGTCCGCGAGCTCGAGCACCAGAAGGCCATCGCGACGGCCAAGGCCGCCAAGATGAAGGCGAGCGCGCAGGCCGTCGCGAAGCGGCTCGCCGAGACGCCCATCACCCTCGTGCGCAAGGTCGGCGAGCAGGACAAGCTCTACGGCTCGGTCACGGCGATGGACGTCGCCGAGGCCCTCGCCGCGCGCGGCCTGCAGATCGACCGCCGCTCGATCGATCTCTCCGAGCCGATCAAGACCACGGGCGACTTCGAGGTCCCCGTGAAGCTCCACAGCGAGGTGGTCGGCAAGGCCAAGGTGAAGGTCGAGGCCGAGCCGGCGTAACCGCTCGCCCGCACCGCCTCATCGAGAGGGCCGGTCCTCAGGGGCCGGCCCTCTCCTCGTTTTCGGCCACGCGCCGCGCCCCGCGCCATCGAGGAGGCTCCCTCAGCGGCAGAGGGGCCCGGCGTCCGGCGGCAGCTCGCCCGCGTCGATCGCGGCGGCGCGCGCGCTCGAGAGGGCGGAGTCCGGCCCCCCGGCCACGGCGACGGCGACGGCGCGCCACGCGTCCGCCGCGCGTACCCGGAGCGCCGGGTCCGCCGGCGCCGCGCGGAGCAGCTCCTC
>NZ_JALCZC010000134.1:0-10114 GCF_022690805.1 Anaeromyxobacter sp. SG66 | reverse complement strand
GCGCGGGGCCGGCCCCGCGAGCACGGGCCGGAGCCCCACGGCGGGGGCGGCCGTGAGCGCCGCGACGGCGTCCGCGAGCGCCGCCGCGTCGAGGACGAGCTCCGCGCGCTCCGTGCGCGGCGTCGGCGGGGGCGCGGGCAGGTCCTTCAGGAGCCGGGAGAACTCGAGCTCGGAGAAGAGCGCGCGCACGCGCGAGTCGTCCGGACGTCTCCGCCCGAGCGCCTCGGGCGCGAGCGGGAGGGTGAGGTCGCAGCGCAGCGCCACGAGCTCCCGGTTCATCCGGATGCGCGCCGCGTTCGCGACGATCTTATCCTTCACCTTCTCGCCGCCGCGCGCGACCGCCGCCGGGATCTCGTCGGGCCGGCGCAGCATCTCCTCGACGGTGCCGAAGCGGCGCACCAGCGCCGCCGCGGTCACCTCGCCGATGCCCGCGATCCCCGGCACGTTGTCGATCTTGTCGCCCAGGATCGCCATGTACTCGACGACCTGGTCCGGCCGGACCCCGAGCTTCTTCTCGACCTCCGCGGGCCCGGTCCACCCGCCCCGGCCGCTCGCCTCGGCCATCGGGTCGTAGAGCGAGAGCTTCTCGTCCACGAGCTGCGCGAAGTCCTTGTCGCCCGTGACCACCACGACCTCGTAGCCCTGCTCGCGCGCGCGGCACGCCAGCGTGGCGATGACGTCGTCCGCCTCCACGCCTCCCTCCTCGATGCGCGGCACGGCGAGGGCGTCCGCCACCTCCCGCACGAGGGGGAACTGCGCGCGCAGATCGTCTGGCGCCTCGGGGCGGTTCGCCTTGTAGGTGGGGTCGATCTCGTTCCGGAAGCTCTTGCGCCCCGCGTCCATGACGAGCGCGACGTGCGTCGGCGCGTGCTCGCGGAGCGCCTTGAGGAGCATCGTCGTGAAGCCGTAGACCGCGTTGGTCGGCGTCCCGCGGGTGGTCGAGAGGTGCGGGATCGCGTGATAGGCGCGGAAGACGAAGCCCGAGCCGTCGATGAGCGTCAGGGTGGGCATGCGGGACGGAACGATAGTCCCACGCGCCGGCGCGGGCAGCGGGAAAACGCGGCGCGCCCGCGAGTCGCGAGGCGGTGCGGCGGAAACGTCGCGGCCCAGGGCCCGCGCGAGGGACGCCTCACCGCAGCGCGCAGCGCAGCCGCTCGGCGCACACGAAGTACTCGTCGCCGTCCTCGATGCGCCGGCGGGCGATCCGCTCGCGCCGGAACCACGTGCCGTTCGACGAGCCGAGGTCCTCGATGAGCCAGCCCGGCCCCTCGCGCACGATGGCGACGTGCTCGCGGGACACCTTCGCGCTGTCCACGACGAGGTCGCAGTGCCGTCCCCGGCCGATGACGAAGCGATCCTTCGCGACCGGCACCTCGGTGCCGTCGTCGCGCACGAGCACGAGCGCGGACGCGACGGCCGCCGCGGCCGACGGCGCAGGCGAGGCGGCCGGAGCCGCCGCGACGGCGGCCGGCACCGGCGGGGGCGCGCGCATCTCGCGCTCGAGCCGCGCGGCCGTGTCGAGCACCTGCTCCGCCACGACGGCGCGCTCGGCCCGCGGCAGGACGGGCGCCCCGGCCGCCGGAGGCGGGGCCCCCGGGCGCGTGGTCGCGGCGACGCTGCCGGGGACCACGTAGCCGTTGAGCCGCATGAACACGTGGACCGCCTGGTTCACGAGCGCCTCGCGGTCGGAGCCCATCTCCTCCGCCATCCGCTCGAGCGCCTCCCACAGGTGGTCGGCGATCGCGACCTGCCGGACCGTCTTCATGCGAGCGCTCCCGGGCGCCCGCGAGGCCCCCCGTCGCGCGCCGCCGAGCTCATCGGATCACCTTGATGGTGTTCACCGGCTCGCTCGGGCTGAAGTCGAGCACGAAGTCGTTCGCGTACGGGACGAGGAACCGGTAGCCCTCGGTGAGGAGGCGCTTCCGGGTGTCCGCGGAGAGGCCGGCCTCGCCGGCGATGGCGCTGCGATCGAAGCTCGAGACGGCGAGCGGCAGGACCGCGGCCGTCGAGGTCGGGGAGGTCGGCCCGCGGGAGCTCGGGGCGATCCCGCTGGCGGTGACGGCGGAGGTCTGCAGGAGCCGCAGCTGGCTCCAGAGCGTGTGGTCGTCCGCGGGGAAGACCTCCCCCTCCGCCACCGAGCCGTGATAGCCGACCTTGAAGGAGATGACGGGCCCGTTCGCCCGCGGGAACGGATAGAGCGCCGCGGGCCAGGCCTGGTAGCACTCCAGGTCGTCGCCAGGGGCGGCCTCGGTGCCGTGACACTGGTCGGACACGTGGTAGATGCGGCGCGCCTTGCGAGCCAGCACCAGCCGCTCGCAGACGAGCCGGCACGCGGCGTCGCAGGTGCTGAACCCGGCGGGCGGGGTCCGCCAGTCGGCCGGCCAGGGCAGGAGCGGGCACTGGGCCGCGAGGGCGTCCTCGTCCTCGTACTGCAGCGCGAAGTCGGGCGTGGTGGCGACGTCCGCCGCCGGCACGAGCTCCGGCCGCCCGGCGTAGCCGCTCGCGGTCCCGGTCAGCATGAGCCCCGAGGCGCGCACGCGGGCCTGGACGCCGACGGCCCCTGCGCGGAGCGCCTGGAGGCACGCGGGCCAGTCGCGCCACGGGCCGACCGAGCCGTCCGTGTTCACCTTGGGTCGCGGGTCGTCGAGCGGCTCGAGCGCGAGCGCGCCGCCCGGGTAGGCGTCGGCGGGCGGCAGGAGCTCCGTCACCCGGGCCTCGATGGCAGCGTCGCTGGGACAGCCCGCGACGGCGGGGGCGTAGATCTCGGCGAGGTCCCCCACCCGCACGGCGAACGTGGGGTCGTAGACGCGCACCACCTCGGTGAACGGCGTGGCGCCCGAGCCGGTCACCGGCACCTGCATGGCGACCCAGGTCCCGCCGCCGGCCGTGGCGCCGGTCTGGCCGCGGTGCGCCTCGAGCCCCGGGAGCAGCCCCTGGAACGAGACCACCCAGGTCTCGTTGCCGGTGAACCCGGGCGTCACGTGCACGCCCTTCTGGATCTCGGTGGTGTCGTACCCGAGCTTCCACGTCTCGCCGTCGAGGAACCAGACGCCGAAGATGCGCGGGTGGTCCTCGCCCTCCACCGTCGCTCCCAGCGCGAGCCCTGTCGTGACGCGCGTCTTGGTCTTCGCGCGGATGATCGACAGGTCGTTCGGGACGGCGTACCGGCCCAGATCGGCGTAGTAGATCCGCCCGTTCGCGGACGGGATCGCCGCGACGGCGGTCGTGGCGCGGCGCCCGGTGCCGGGCGCGATCTTCATGAACCCGGTCGGGAAGAGGGCCTCCTCGCCCGGCGGCGGCGTGGCGGGAGGCTCCGCGACGGCCAGCCCGAGCGGGAACTCCGGCAGCGTGATCGGCGCCAGGTACGGCATGAGGCCGGCGTAGTCCGGAACGATGCCGCCGGTCGCCGGATCGATGACCGCGATGCCGCAGCCGATGCGGTGGTTCGGCCCGCAGCGCGTCGGATCGACCACGGCGTAGACGCGATCCACGGCCGTGGCCTGGAACTCGCTGGTGTCGTCGTAGAAGGCGCCGTAGATGGCCGAGGGCCACTCCGTGAGCCGCTCCTGCAGGCGCGCCGCGGCCACGAACCGCGTCGGCGCGCGGGCGTCGAGCGCGCGGATCGTCCAGTCGGCGGGCGCACCTGCCACCGTGATCTCGGCGACGCCCTCCACCGCGCCGATCGGATCGGGGGACGCGGCGTACAGGTGGAGCGGGTCGTGGGGGTTCATCGCGAGCGAGACGACGTCGAACGGAGCGCCGCCGGCGTCGAGGGAGCGCACCGAGGCCTCTCCGCGCACGATCCCCGGGCCGTCCGCCGCCCGCGAGTACTCGACGATCGCCAGCCGGGCGCCGGTGAGAGCGGCGACGACGCGGACGCGGCCCGGGGTCCGGCCGGGAGGGCTGGCGCCGTCCGGCACCGGGATCGCGGCGAGGGCCACGATCGCGGCGCCGGGCGCGAGCGCGGCGAGGTCGGCCTCGTCCACGATGCGGGCCGACGCGTTCCAGGTCTCGACGAGCTGCAGCGCCGGCACCGCGGCCGACGCGACGACGAGGAGGTCCGCCTTCGCGGCGTCCCCGGTGCCGTCCCAGAGCGACGACGCGGCGAGCAGCGTGGGGCGCGGATCCGGAACCGGCACGGCGAGCGAGCGGACGATGACGGGCGCGAGGACCGGCGCGTCGTCCACCGCGTCGACGAGGGTCAGGTCCGAGCGCGCGGCGTTCGCGATGGCGAAGTACGGGTGCAGCCCGGCGTTCTTGGGCGTGAAGCCGTTGTACGCCACCACCGACGACGGCCCCGAGAGCCCGACGCCGATGGAGGTGCTGCTCTTTCCGCACGCGGCCAGGGCCGCGAGCGCGAGGAAGGCCAGCCGTCTCTTCACGGCGTCACCCCGATCCGGTCCTCGACGCGCGGGTCCGCCGCGGTCCACGGCGCGTCGAGCGGGATGTCGATGGGCGTCACGAACCCGTCCTTGAAGGAGGAGACGAACAGGCGCGCCTTGGCCCCGTCGTCGCGGACGGCGAGGCCGAACGGCTGCCGCCCGAACAGCGGGATCCCGGTGTGGGGATCGCGCCCGATCACGCGCACGAGCGCGCCCTGCTCGTCGTCGTAGATCCAGAGGAGCCCGTCGTCGGAGGCGGTGACCGCGACGAGATCGCCCATCCCCGGCCTCGGCGGCAGCACCTTCACCTCGTTCGCGCCGAGCCCCACGTCGTAGATCCCGACGACGCGTGGCTGGAGGCCGGACCGCTCCTCGACGAGGTCGATGACGAGGAGCACGCCTCCCACGTCGAACCCCGGACGCCCCCCGATCGCGCCGGCGAGATCGGCGTTGTAGACGCGCGCCGCGACGTACGCGCGGCGCGTCCGGCCGTCCTGCGGGTTCGACAGCGCCATGCCGCGCGCCTCGACTCCGCGGAGGAACACCGCGAGGTCCATGCCGAACACCGGGCAGCCGCCCTCCGAGACGGCCGCGTCGATCGCGCAGTCGCCCGCCAGGTCGAGCCAGCGGAACGGCGCGGTCGTGCCGCTCTCGATGGCGGTGAAGAAGAGCCGGTCGGTCTGCGCGTCGTAGGCGAAGCTGCGCACCGGCCCGAGCCCGACGTCCCGGTTGCGGGTGGCGCCGGTCCGGAGGTCCACCTCGGAGATCTGGCCGCGGCTCCCCGGCGTGCGCAGGAAGCCGACGTACGCGCGCGCCCGCGGCTCGCCGCCGGCGACGGCGGGCGGGCGGCACACGGCGAGGACGCCGTACGCGTCCGCCACGTCGCTGCGCAGCGGCAGGCGGCACCCGGCGCCGCAGGACAGCTCGCCGCCGGCGCCGACGCCGATGCGATAGAGCGCGTTCCCCTCGCGCGCGGGGACGAGCGCGAGCGACTCGGGCAGCCCGCAGACCGCTGCGTCGGCGACGGAGAGCTCCCCCGCGAAGCTGGCGATGCGGACGCCCTTCCCGAAGGTGCTCGGGGACGCCTGCACGTCGACCGGGATGACGCTCCCGCCGTCGTCGAGCCCGTAGGCGAGCTCGAAGTTGGAGGAGACGACGAGCAGGTCGCTCCCCGACATCCCGAGGGCGATCGGCGCGCTGAACCGGTCGAGCGGGGCCGGGTCGGCGGACGGCGGGGTGCCGCAGGCTGCCAGCGCTGCGGCGGCGGCGGCGAGGAGCGCGTTTCTGACGTGGGCGGGCACGGGTGAGCGCGAACCGTAGCCGCGGGGTCGGGAGCCGGTCAAGGTCGGGATGCTCACGCCTGGGCCGGCGCCTCGGCCTGGATCTTCCGGAAGTCTGCGACGCCGGAGAAGAGCGCCGCGACCCGCCGCATGAGCCCGAGCCGGTTCGCGCGGACCTGCGGATCCTCCGCCATGACGAGCACGTCGTCGAAGAACCGCGCGACCGCGGGCTCGAGCTCGGCGACGTTCCGCAGCACGCCCGGGTAGTCGCGGGTCGTACGGAGCGTCGCAGCCTCCGCCTCGACGCGCTCGAGCTCCGCCAGCAGGTGGCGCTCGGCCTCCTCGCGCAGGAGGTGGGGATCCACCGCCGCCCCCGTCCCGCCCCCGGCCTTCTCCTGGATGTTCGCGACGCGCTTGAACGCCAGCGCGAGCGGCACGAAGTCGGGCCGCGCCTTCACCTGCGCGAGCGCCTCGAGGCGCCGGCGGGCGTCCACCACGTCGTCGAAGCCGGCGGCGAGCACCGCGTCCACGAGGTCGCCGTCGAGCTCGTCGCTCCACAGCGCGCGCAGCCGCCCGCGGACGAAGTCGAGCACCTGCTCCGCGATCACGGCACGATCGGCCGCGAGGCTCACCCCCGCGAGCGCGTCGAGCGTCTGCTCGACCGCCGCGGAGAGGGACAGGTGATACCCGCGGGCGAGCAGGATGCGGAGGATGCCGATGGTGGCGCGGCGCAGGCCGAACGGGTCGGCGGCGCCGGTGGCCTTCTCGCCCACGCCGACGATCCCGACGAGCGAGTGGAGCCGGTCCGCGATCGCGACGAGCGCGCCGACGTCGCCCCGGGGCATCTCTCCCGAGGCCCCCACCGGCCGGTAGTGATCCTCGATCGCGTCCGCGATCTCCGGCTTCAGGCCCTCGAGCCGGGCGTAGTGGCCGCCCATGACCCCCTGCAGCTCGGGGAACTCGCCGACCATGCCGGTGGTGAGGTCGGTCTTGGCGAGCCGCGCGGCCTCGACCACGTCGGGCACGAGGTCCTCCCGGTCGACGGCCTTGGCGAGCGCGCTCGCGATCGCCACGATGCGGTCGGTGCGCGCGAGCTCGCTCCCGAGCCGCGCCTGGAACGTGCGCCGCCCGAGGTCCTCGATGCGATCGCGCAGGGGCCGGCGCTTGTCCTCCTCGAAGAAGAACCGGGCGTCCGCGAGCCGCGCGCGCAGCACGCGCTCGTAGCCGTGGCGGGCGACCTTCGGGTCCCTCACCGGCGTGCCGGAGATCGCGACGAACCGGTTCTTGAGCCGGCCCTTCCCGTCCACCACGGCGAAGTAGCGCTGGTGGTTCCGCATCTCGGAGACGACCACCTCGGGCGGCAGGTCGAGGTTCGACCGCTCGAACTCGCCCGCGACGCCGGTCGGGTGCTCGACGAGGTACAGCACCTGCTCGACGAGCGGCTCGTCCGGCCGGATCTTGCCCCCGGCCGCCTTGGCGGCCTTCGCGAGCTCGAGCTCGAGGACCGCGCGCCGCTCGACCGGATCGGCGAGGACCTTCGCCCGGCGGAGCTTCGCGACGTAGTCCTCCGGGGTCCCCGCGAGCGCGATCGCCTTGGGCGCGGCGAAGCGGTGCCCGAACGTCACCTTCCCGGAGACGATCTCGCCGTGGCGGACCTTCAGCGTCCGGCCGCCGTAGAGCGCGACCATCCAGCGGATCGGGCGCGCGAAGGTCGCGTCGTCGAAGCGCGAGCGCATCGCCTTCCTGAAGCGGAGGCCCGCGAGGAGCCGCTCGAGGAGCTCGGGCAGGACCTGCTCCGCCCTGCGCCCCTTCTCCACCTTCGTCACCGCGACCCGCTCGCCCTTCGGCGTCTGGGCCCGCTCGAGCTTCGACACCTCCACGCCCTGGCTCTTCGCGAACCCGAGCGCGGCCGGCGTGGGGTTGCCGCCCGCGTCGAACGCCTGGGCCACGGGCGGCCCGAACGCCTCCGTCTTGGCGTCGGTCTGGCGCTTCGCGACGTCGCGCGCCCACACGGCGAGCCGCCGCGGGGTGCCGACGGCCTTCACCTCGCCGTGGGAGAGCCGCGCGGCGTCGAGCGCCTTCGCGAGATCCTCCTCGAGCTGCTTGAGCGCCGGCGGCACGAAGCCCGCCGGGATCTCCTCCGCGCCGATCTCGAACAGAAGGTCCGCCATCTGGTGTCTCTCGTGGGGTAGGAGGTATCGGACCGTCAGGCCTGCCGCGGCCGCTCGTCTCGCGCCTGCGACCGCTCGCCCTGAGCCTGGCGGAGGGCCTCTCGCGCCTCTCGCGCGAGGCGCGCTGCCTCGACCGCCTTCTTCCGCTCCGCGGGCGGCAGGAGCGGGAACCCGAGCGCCTCGCGCGAGTCGAGGTAGCCCCGCGCGCACTCGTGGGCGAGCGCGCGGACGCGCCCGATGTACGCCGCCCGCTCCGTCACGCTGATCGCGCCGCGGGCGTCGAGGTTGTTGAACGTGTGCGAGCACTTGAGGCAGTAGTCGTACGCGGGCAGCGGGAGCTTCGCCGCGAGGAGCCGCTTGCACTCGGCCTCGTAGATGTCGAAGAGCCCGAAGAGCATCTTCGGATCCGCGACGCGGAACGAGTACTCGCTCATCTCCACCTCGTTCCGGTGGAAGACCTCGCGGTAGCGGACGCCCTTCACCCACTCGACGTCGAAGACGTTCTCCACGTCCTGCAGGTACATGGCGATGCGCTCGAGGCCGTAGGTGAGCTCCGCCGCCACCGGCCTCACCTCGAACCCGCCCGCCTGCTGGAAGTAGGTGTACTGGGTGATCTCCATCCCGTCGCACCAGACCTCCCAGCCGAGGCCCCAGGCGCCGAGCGTCGGGCTCTCCCAGTCGTCCTCGACGAAGCGGATGTCGTGCTCGAGGGGGTCGATCCCGATCGCCTTCAGCGAGCCGAGGTAGAGCTCCTGCACGTCGGGCGGGTTGGGCTTCAGGATGACCTGGAACTGATGGTGCTGGTACAGGCGGTTCGGGTTCTCGCCGAAGCGGCCGTCGGCCGGGCGGCGGGAGGGCTCGACGTACGCCACGTTCCAGGGCTCGGGCCCGAGCACGCGCAGGAAGGTCGCGGGGTTCATCGTCCCCGCCCCGACCTCCTGATCGTACCCCTGGGCGAGGATGCAGTTGCGGCCCGCCCAGTAGGTCTGGAGCTTCAAGATGAGGTCCTGGAAGTACACGCGCGCGCCTCCTCGACCGGCGCGCGTCGCGCGGCGGCCCCGTCACCGGAGCCGGCGACGGTAGGGCCGTAAGGGTGCGGTGTCAAACCGAAACATCGCCGGCGCGGGGGAGCCCGGCGACCGCGCCGACGCGGGTGCAGACGCGGCCGGCGACGCGGTTCGCGAACGCGACCGCCCGCTCCAGATCCGCGCGCGCCAGCGCCTCGATCGGGCCACGTCCGGCGATCGCCGCGAGGAGGCCGGCCACGAAGCCGTCGCCGGCGCCGGTGGTGTCGACCACCTCCACCGGCTCCGCCGGGACGTGGAAGAGGTCGTCCCCGCGCCGGACGAGCGCGCCGCGCTCGGCGAGGGTCACGCACGCGAGCGGGACCCCCAGCGAGGCGAGCCGCGCCGCCGCGCGGGCGGGGTCCCCCTCCCCCGTCACGAGCTCCGCCTCCTCCTCCGACACCTTCACGAGCGTGCATGCGGGCACCACGTCCGCGCAGAGGCGGCGGAGCGCGCCGAGATCGTCCCACAGGTGCGCGCGCACGTTCGGGTCGAACGAGACGGACAGGCCGAGCGAGCGCGCCGCGGCGACCGCCGCGCGCAGCGCCTCCTGTCCCTCGGGCAGGACGTGCGCGGAGGAGCCCACGTGCAGCCACGCGGCGCGCGAGAGGAGGCCGCGATCGACGTCGCCGGGGGCGACGAGCTTGTCCGCCGAGAAGCGCGCGTTCGGCGAGAAGAAGCTCCGCTCGCCGCGGGCGTCGAGGGCCACGAACCAGATGCCGGTCGGCCGCTCGCGGGTGAGCCGGAAGGCGCAGCGCACCCCCTCCTCCTCGAGCTTGCGGACGAGGAGCCTGCCGAAGGGATCGTCGCCGAGCACTCCCCGGAAGGCGACCCTCGCCCCGAGGCGCGCGAGCCCCGTCGCGACGTTCGCGGGGGCGCCGCCGGGGCAGGCCTCGAAGCGATCGCAGTCCTCGAGCCGCCCGCGCCGCTCCGGGAGGAAATCGACGAGCGCCTCGCCCAGGCAGACCACGTCGAGGTCGCGCTGCATGCGTCAGTCCCCGAGCAGCGGCCCGATCTCGTCGAGGAACCGGCGCGCCGCGAGGCGCCGGCCGAGGTGGTGCTCGATGAAGGCCGCGAGGGCGTCGCGCGCCTCCCGCCCGATCGCCGGCGAGAGCGCCGCCTCCGCCCCGCCGAGCCCGGCCGCCTGGAGCCGCGCGAGCGCGGCGGCGGCGCCGGCGGACAGCCAGGGGGCGCCGGGCGCGGCCTGCGGCGCGCAC
>NZ_JALCZC010000133.1:0-10163 GCF_022690805.1 Anaeromyxobacter sp. SG66 | reverse complement strand
CGGCGAGCAGCCGCCCGCGCCGACCGAGCCCCCGCCGCCACCGGGTCTCGCCCCGGGGGACATCGGCCCCGGCGGCGGCCCGATCGACGGCGTCCCGACGACGCCGGTGCCACCTCCCGACGCCGGCACGCCCGCCGCGCCTCCCCCCACGCCCCCGCCGCCCATCGCGAGCCCGTGCGAGCTCTCGGTCGGGCTCGACGGCGGCCCCGCGCTCGAGGCGACGGCGGCGCGACACCCCACGCCTGCGTGGGAGCACCGTCCCGCCGCAGGCATGCGGCTCCGATGGGACGGGGTCCTCGACGCGGACGGGAACCTCTACTGGACCGAGCTCGCCGACGACGGCACGGGCGAGGTCGTCTCCGCCACGCGCGCGGGCCGGGTCCGCTGGCGCGCGCCCGCCGCCCACCTGGCCGCGCACGTCGCGCTCGTCGCGGACGGCGTCGTCGCCGTGCTCTCGCAGCCCACGATCGAGCCGCTCGGCGTGCCCGGCACCGCGCTCGAGGCGTTCCGCGCCGCGGACGGCGCGCCGCTCTGGACCCGCGACGTGGTCGCGGACGCGGCGCCGCTCGTGCCGGAGGCGGCGGGCCCGGCGCGCGCGTACGTGGGGGAGACGCACCCCGCGGCGGCGGACGGGGTCCTCTTCCTCTCGCTGACGGCGCTCGGAGCGGACGGCTACCAGTACCCGGGCGTGCTCCGCGTCGACCTCGAGAGCGGGAAGCTCGTGTCGCGGCGCGCGTTCGAGGGGGCGCGCACGATCTGGATGAGCTCGCCCGCGGCGATCGCGCCCGACGGCGCGCTCCTGTTCTCGGCCAGCACGGACGTGGTGGGCGCGACGGTCTACGCCACCGCGCCCGACGGCGGGGACCGCTTCGCCATCGCGCAGCCGAGCGATCACGCGAGCTGGCTCGCGAACGTGTCCGACCGGTTCGCCTTCGTGCAGTCGTTCCCGGACAGCCGCTTCCTCCCCGACGGCGGGCCGGCGTACGTGGACTGGCTCCGCCTCGAGGACGGGGCGCGGGCCGGCCGCGCCACCGGCGTGTCCGGCGAGGTGCTCTCGGCGGGAGGCTTCGCCTACGCGTTCGGCATCGGCACGGTCGCGCGCCTCGACCTCGACGGCTGCGCCGTCGCCTGGCGGCGGACCCTCGCCTCGGAGCCGCCCTCCGATCGCTCGACGCACCCGCACCTCACCACCGCGGTGACCGCGGTGACCGCGGACGGCGGCGTGCTGGTGCTCTCCGAGCTCGACGTCTATGGCGCGTCGTCGCTCGACGTGACGCTCGGGACCGCGGCGCTCGTCGCCCTCGGCCCGGACGGCGTCGAGCGCTGGCGCGCGGAGCTGCCGGTGGATGCGCTCTACGGGGGACCGGGCGCGCTCCACGGCGGCCGCTGGTTCGTCGCCCCGCTCCTGCCCGACCGGTCCACGGCGGTGCTGCGCGCGTTCGACGTGGGGATCGAGGGCGCGGAGCGGGGCTGGATCGCGCCCGACGGCGGGTTCGCCCGCGCGCGGCGCGCGAGGTAAACCAGGGAGTCGCGCCCGCGCGGATCGCGGATCAGGATCGGTCGCTCAGGCGATTCCGCCGGCGGGGTGGACGATGTGGATCCCGTCCTCCTGCCGCTGCATGTGCGGGCGGCTGATCCAGCGGCAGCGGCCGCAGAAGCTCCGCGCCTCGCCGTCCGTCACGCGCACGTCGAGGTCTCCGCCGCACAGCAGGCAGCCGTTCGGCAGGCGAAGGTCCTTCGAGTCGGTCGTGGGCGCCTGTGGCTCGTGCCTCATGCCACGACCGTAAGACCTGATCGTGGCTTGGCAAGTCGGGCGCACCGCTTGGCCCGCCCCGTCGGGAGCGTTGGGGACGAGGGGACGCTCGCCGGCGCACCTCGGGCGCTGCGCGCGGGCCGTCTCGCTCAGGCGACGGCGCGCCCCACGGCGCCGGCGATCACGCGCACCTGCCGCATGAGCTCGTCGAACTCGCGCGGCGTGAGGGACTGCTGCCCGTCGGAGAGGGCCTTCTCCGGCCGCGGGTGCACCTCGATGATGAGGCCGTCCGCGCCCGCCGCGACGCCGGCGCGCGCCATCGCCGCGACGTGGGCGCGGAGGCCGATGCCGTGCGAGGGGTCCACCACGACCGGCAGGTGCGTGAGGGCCTTCAGCACCGGCACGGCGTTCAGGTCGAGCGTGTTGCGGGTCATGGTCTCGAACGTGCGGATCCCGCGCTCGCAGAGCGCCACCTGGTAGTTGCCGCGCGAGACCACGTACTCGGCGGCCATCAGCCACTCCTTGATCGTGGCGGACGGCCCGCGCTTCAGGAGCACGGGCTTCCCGAGCGTGCCGAGCTGCTTCAGGAGCGAGAAGTTCTGCATGTTGCGCGCGCCGATCTGGAGGACGTCGGCGTACTCCGCCACCATCGGCAGCGTCTCGACGTCCATCACCTCGGTCACGACCTTGAGGCCCGTCTCCTCGCGGGCGAGCGCGAGCAGCTTCAGGCCCTCCTCGGCGAGCCCCTGGAACTCGTAGGGGCTCGTTCGCGGCTTGTAGGCGCCGCCCCGGAGGAAGCGCGCGCCGGCCGCGCGCACCGCGTGCGCCGCCTCGAGCAGCTGATCCTTCGACTCGACCGAGCACGGCCCCGCCATGATGGCGAGCGCGTTCCCGCCGAGCGGGACGCCGCCGACGTCGATGACCGTGTCCTCCTCCTTCACCTCGCGCGACACGAGCTTGAAGGGCTGCGAGACGCGCAGCGCCTCCTGCACGCCGGGGAGCGTCTCGAAGAGCTCCGGCTCGAGGCCCCCCTTGTTGCCGGTGATGCCGATGGCGACTCGCTGGGCGCCCGGGATGGGGTGGGCGGAGAGCCCGAGGGAGCGGACTCGCTCCACGACGGCGGCGACCTCGCCCTCGCTGGCGTGCGGCTTCATGACCACGAGCATCGGAACCTCCGGCAGGGAATTCCGAGTCTTAGCGCGTGGGAGCGACCCACTCAAGGACGGGCGCGCCGCCCGGACCCCGCGCGGCCGGTGAGGCGGGCGACCTCGGTCCTCCCCCGTACGGACCCGCTCGTCAGGTGCGCCCCCCTGCCGCCGTCCGTGCGGCGTATTAGACTGACCTTCGGGAGGCGCTCCGTATGAAGCTCCTTCGGATGATCCGGCGGGCGGCGCGGCAGGTGGACGAGATCGCGGCGGCGCTCGAGCTGCCCGGGACGGCGGACCGGATCGAGAAGCGGACGGACTTCGCGCACTGCCCGCGCCCGGTGCTCCTGCTGCACGGCTTCTTCGCCTCGCGTCGCACCTTCGACATCCTCGAGCGGCGCCTGCGGCGCGACGGCTACGGCGTCTTCTCCCTCCGCCTCGGCGGCCTCGGCGGCGCCTTCAACACCCGCGGCATCGACGACGTCGCGGACCTGGTGCGCGCGAAGGTCGAGCGCATCTACGCCCGGAACCCGGGCATGGGGCCGCTCACGATCGTCGGCCACTCGAAGGGCGGCCTCGTCGCCGCCTACTACGTGAAGCGGCTCGGCGGCTGGCGGCGCACGCGCGCGGTCGTGACGCTCGGCACCCCGCACCACGGCACGCCCCTCGCCTACCTCGGCCTGCCGCTCGGCGGGGTCTCGCGCTCGGTCTGGCAGATGATGCCCGGGAGCGCGTTCCTCGAGCGGCTCCACGACGGCCCGTGGCCGGCGCAGGTGCGCCTCGCGTCCATCTGGTCGCGCCGCGACGGGTGGGCCCCGTTCCCGAGCGGCGTGATCGAGACGCACGGGCTCCCGCACCTCGTGAACGTCGAGGTGAAGGGCGATCACCGGACGTTCGTGACGGGGAAGCGCGTCTACGAGGTGCTCCTCCGCGAGATCCGCGCCGGCGAGAGCGAGGCCCCGGTGATGCGCGGCCCGCTCACCGCGATGCGGGGCGGCCGCGCGGAGCGCGCCGCGAACGGCGCCCGCAAGGAGCCGGGCACCGACGCCGCCTGAGCTCGCGGGGGCCGCGCCGTTCGTCGGACGGGGGGCTGGACCCGCCCGCAGACGAATTACCTTCGCCCGCTCCGCGCCGCCGCTCGGGCGACGCGCCGCGGCCGGCTCGCGCTACACTCGGGCACGTGCGAGACCGCCGCTTCGACTTCCTCTACGAGCGCGAGAAGCAGCCGGTGAAGGCGTACGTCCTCGAGCGCTTCGCGGGCGAGCTCGCGCGCGAGCTCGAGGCGTGGCCGCCGCCGTTCCTGGACTGGGTGTCCGAGGAGCTGCGCGCGCGCTGGTCGGCCGGCGCGGCGGAGCGGCCGCGCGACGACGTGCTGCGCTTCGCGCTCGAGCTCGCGCGCCTCGACCTCCTCCGCGACTTCGAGGGCGTCGAGCGGCGCCTCGCCGAGGACGCTCACCGGCTGCAGACTCCCGCCGAGGGGGCGGCCCTCCACCTGCTCGTCCGCCTGGTGACCGAGAAGTGCCTGGGCCTGAAGGAGCACGCCGACCGCGTGCGCATCGGCCGCGAGGACCTCGTCGCGATGATCGACGACGTGGAGCGCCGCCTGTTCCGCGTGACGCTGGGCTGATCCCGGCCGCGGAGGAGGCGGCCGACCGGGTTGCCCGAGCGGGCGGCGACGTCAGGATCGGCGCGCGGGGGGCGTCGGGCCCCGGCGACCGGAGAAGACGATCCAGAAGAGCGCGATGACGATCGCCGCGGCGGCGACGATCCAGACCCAGCCGAACCCGGCGCTCGTGGCGGCGGCCGGATCGGCCGCCTGGGCGAGCACGAGGACGGGCGCGAGGAACGCGACGACGGCGGCCAGGACTGCCGACGGACGGGCGAGCGATGGCATGTTCCCTCCTCCCGCGGCCCGAGAGGACGCGGCACGGGCGAACGATGCGCATCGGGGGAGCGCCCGGCACGCGGGGCGCCGGGCGGCGCCGGACGGAGGGCGAGCCCGCCGCGCTACTTCTTCGGCACCTTCTCCCAGTCGGCGAGGAACTTCTTGAGGCCGCTGTCGGTGAGGGGGTGCTTCGCGAGCTGCTCGATGACGGAGTAGGGGATCGTCGCGACGTCCGCGCCGAGCCGCGCCGCCTCGAGCACGTGCACCGGGTGGCGCACCGAGGCGACGAGCACCTTCGTGTCGAAGTCGTAGTTCCGGTAGATCTGCAGGATGTCGGCGATGAGCGCCATGCCGTCCTGCGAGATGTCGTCCAGGCGTCCGACGAAGGGCGACACGTAGGTCGCGCCCGCCTTGGCGGCGAGGAGCGCCTGCACCGCCGAGAAGCAGAGCGTGACGTTCGTCTTCACGCCCTCGTCGGAGAGCACCTTCACCGCGCGGAGCCCCTCGACGATGAGCGGGATCTTGATGACCACCTGGTCGCCGTACTTGGCGTAGGCGCGCGCCTCGCGGAGCATGCCCTCGGCGTCGGTGGCGGTGACCTCGGCCGAGATGGGACCGGGGGCGAGCGCCACGATCTCCTTCAGGACCTCGTCGAACGCCCGGCCGGTCTTGGCGACGAGCGAGGGGTTGGTCGTCACGCCGTCGCACAGGCCGAGGGCGAGGGCCTTCTTGATCTCGCCGACGTCGGCGGAGTCGATGAAGAACTGCATCGTGGGCTACCTCCGGAGGGGCGTCCCATAGCGCACCGGCCCGCGCTGCCGCAAGAGGCGCGAAAGTGCTATATCGCGCGCACCCTCATGGCCAGCCGACCGAAGGCCCGCGTGGTTCGCCTCCCCCGCTCGCGCGCGAAGCGGCCCGCGCACTCCGATCGCTCCCTGCTCGACTATGGCCGGACGGTGCTCGACGCCGAGGCGCGCGCCATCGCCGCGGTGCGCCTCGATGACCGCTTCGCCGAGGCGGTCCGGTGGGTGCTCGGGTGCCGCGGCCGGGTGGTCGTGACCGGGATGGGGAAGCCCGGCTTCGTGGCGCAGAAGATCTCCGCCACGCTCGCCTCCACCGGCACGCCCTCCCACTTCGTCCACCCCGCCGAGGCGGCGCACGGCGACCTCGGCCGGATCACCAAGGACGACGTCGTCATCGCGCTGTCGAACTCCGGCGAGACCGAGGAGATCCTCCGCCTCCTGCCGGCGCTCAAGAAGATCGGCGCGCGGGTCGTCGCCGTGACGCGCGACCGCGTGAACCCGCTCGCGCGCGCCGCCGACCTCGTCCTCGCCATCGGCGACGTCGCCGAGGCCTGCCCGATGGGCCTCGCGCCCACCGCCTCGACCGCCGTGCTGCTCGCGGTCGGCGACGCGCTCGCCATGACCGTGCTCGCGAACCGGCCCTTCGAGAAGGAGGAGTACGCGCTCTTCCACCCCGGCGGGAAGCTCGGCCGCGGGCTCATGAAGGTCCGCGAGCTCATGCGCGGCGCCGAGGCGAACCCGGTCGTGCGCGAGGACCAGCCGCTCTCCGCCGCGGTGGCGCGGATGACCGAGACGCCCGGCCGGCCCGGCGCGACGAGCGTGGTGGACGCGGCGGGCAAGCTGGTCGGCATCTTCACCGACGGCGACCTGCGCCGCCTCGTCGAGCACGGCGAGACCGACTTCACGCGCCCGGTGTCCTCCTCGATGGGCCGCAACCCCCGCACCGTCCGCCCCGACGCGCTCGTGGTGGACGCCGCGCGCGTCCTCCGCCAGGCGCGCATCGACCAGGTCCCGGTGGTCGACGAGGAGGGCCGCCCGGTCGGGCTCCTCGACGTGCAGGACCTCCTCGCCGCGAAGATCCTCTGATGGCGCGCCGCCGCCCCGCCGCCCGCGCGCCCCGCCGCGCGCAGCCTCACGCCGCGCCGCGGAACGCCGCGGCCGGAGAGCGCGCGCTGCGCGCGGCGGTCGTCGAGATCTGCCGCCGGCTCCACGCCCGCGACCTCATCGGCGCGGGCGAGGGCAACGTCTCCGTCCGCCTCGGCCCGGACCGGTTCCTCGTCACGCCCTCCGGCGCCAACAAGGGCTACCTCGCCCCCGGCGATCTCGTGGTGGTGGACGGGCGCGGCGCGGTGGTGACGGGGGGCGGGCGCGCCTCGACCGAGCTCCGCATGCACCTCGCCGCCTACGCCGCGCGCGAGGACGTCGCCGCGGTCGTGCACGCGCACCCCGTCACCGCGGTCGCGCTCACGGTGGCCGGGATCCCGCCGCCGAACGACCTCGTGCCGGAGGCGGCGGTCACGCTCGGCGAGATCGCCGTCGCGCCGTTCGCCACCCCCGGGACCGACGAGGTGCCCGCCTCGCTCGCGCCCCTGTGGCCGCGCCACGACGTGGTGCTCCTCGAGCGCCACGGCGCGCTCGCCCTCGGGCGCACGCTCGACGAGGCCTTTGACCGGATGGAGACGCTCGAGCGCGTGGCGCGCGTGGCGCTCGTGGCGCGGCTCGCCGGGCGGTGCGAGCCGCTCCCCGCCGAGGCGATCGCGAAGGTGCTCGCCGCGGCCGGCCGGCCACCGCGCTAGGGCGAGCGGACCTCGAGCGCCCCGAGCTGCCGGTCCTGCACCCGCGCCAGGGCGAGCTGAGCGGCCAGCGCGCCGAGGAGCGCCATGAACATGTCCCACTGCGTGTCCCACGGGTCTCCCTGCGTCCCGAGGAACGCGTCGGCGGACTGGCCGAGCGAGAGCGCAGCGCCCCACTCCACGAGCTCGTACAGCGCGGAGACGGCGAGCGCGACGGCCGTGACGAGCACGAACAGCCAGCGCCCGCGCCGGAGCGGCGAGGTGCGGAGCAGCACCTCGCGCGCGACGAGCGCCGGGACGAAGCCCTGCGCGAGGTGGCCGAGCCGGTCGTAGGGGTTGCGCGCGAGCCCGAGCGCGTCCTGCGCCCAGAAGCCGAGCGGCACCTCGGCGTAGGTGTAGTGCCCGCCGACGCAGAGGATGGCGGCGTGGATCGCGAGCAGCGCGTACAGGAGCGGCGTGAGCGGGAACGCGCGGCGCGTGGCGACGAGCACCGGGAGCGCGGCGAGGACGGGCGCGACCTCCATGAGCCAGGTGAGCCGGTCCTTGGGGCCGATCCCTGAGACGGCGAGCGCGAGGAGCGCCACCGCGAGCGCGGCCGGGCCCGCGCGCCCCGCCGGGCGAGGGAGGGTGTCCGGGACGGCGGCGTCCGGCGGGTTGGGCGCGGCGGTCGGTGGCATGGCCGCATCGTCCCGTGCAGGAAGCGCTCCGTCAATCTGCACCGGATCCGGAGCCCCCGGCTCCCACGCGCGGAGGCGCCCCGACCCATGCAACGACCGAAGCGAGAGCTCGAGTGCGGCGAGCTGCTGCACGGCCACCCCTGCCCGCCGCTCGCGCTCGGCCTGCGGGCCGGCCACGCCGCGCTCGGCGCGCTCGAGACCCCGCGCGCCGTGGAGCGCGAGCTGTTCGCCATGGTCGAGGTGGGGGGTGATCACTACGGCCAGGGCTTCGCGGACGGTGTACAGGTCGCGACGGGGTGCACGTTCGGCAAGGACCTGATCGTCCGCGTGCCGCACGGCAAGCTCGGCCTCACGCTCGTCGACCAGCGACGCCGCAGGGCCGTCCGCGTCGCCGTGCGCGGCGAGGTGGACGAGGCCCTCGAGTCGAGCGAGTGGTTCCGCGTCTGCGAGGCCAGGGGACAGCCCTGGGCGCCGGTGCCGGACGAGGTGCTGGAGCCGCTCCTCGGCTTCGTGCGCGCGACCGCGGAGGACCGGCTCTTCTCGGTGAGCCCGGTCTTCCCCATGGAGCTCGAGGACGGGACGCCGTCCTTCCGGACGGTGCCCTGCGACGCCTGCGGCGACCGGGTCCTGCTGCCCTACGTGCGGGAGCGCGGCGAGGCGCGGCTCTGCCTCCGCTGCGCGGAGCGGAGGGCCCTCCCGCCCCGCTGAGCCTCGCCGGAGTCGCTCCCGGTCAGTCCGCCGTGGCGCGCTTCCAGGCCGGCCGGCCGCGGAGCCTTAGCACGTACGCGTCGGCCGTCGGCATGCCCTCGAGGCCGCAGAGGAACCTCCCGTACGAGAGGATCGCCGCGACGACGACGTCCACGACCGAGAGCTCGTCTCCGAGGAGGAAGTCGCGGCCCGAGAGCGCGGCGTCCACCGCCTTCGCGGCGGCGTGGAACCGGGCCGCGCTCCGCTCGACGCACGCGCGGTCCCGCTCCGGCTCGGCCTTCTTCAGCTCCGCGGCGAGCGGCGCGAGCGGCGGCTCGAGCTCGGACAGCGCGAAGCACAGCCACTGGTAGGCGAGCGCGCGTCCCGGGGAGCCGGGGGGCGGCAGGAGCCTCCCCTCGCCGTAGCGCTCCGCGAGCCAGAAGCAGATCGCGCCGGACTCGAAGATGCGGACCTCGCCGTCCTCCAGCACCGGCACGTGGCCGAGCGGATGGCGGGCGAGGTGCTCGGGGGTGCGCGTCTCGGCCTTCGCCGGATCGAGCCGGACGAGCTCGTAGGGGATGCCGAGCTCCTCGAGGACGATGCGGGGGCGCGAGGCGCGGGTGCGGGGAGCGTAATAGAGCTTGGGCATGGCCGTCCGTTGTAGCCGCGCGGCCGCGGCCGCGCGAGGCATCATCGGCTCATGCGGGCCGACTGGGCGGCCGCGATGCGCCGCTCCACCTCGCCGGTCGCCATCATGAGACCATCCGTGTAGGGACCGTTCGGCTGCACCTCGCCCACCCGCTTCCACAGGGCGCGCGCTCGCTCGAGCTGACCGATGTTCCCGTTCGCCGTCTCCGCGAGGGCCAGGCCGAGGAAGTACATGGCGTCGGGCTGGTCGGGGATCCGCGCGAGCACCTCCTCGTGGTCGGCGATGGCCCCGGGCGCGTCCCCCGCGAGGAGCTTCGCGTTCGCGCGCTGGATGCGCGCCCCGATGGACGGCTCGAGCGCCGCGCGGTAGCAGAACGCCGCGCCCGCCCCGTCCTTGCGCCGCGCGCGCGCCTCTGCCGCGCGCACGAGCGGCTCGAAGCCGCGCTTCTCGGAGCGCGTGCACTCCTGCTTCACCGCGGGGCTGGGCTCCCTGGCGCGCACGGCCGCCGGGAGCGCCAGGTAGTCCTTCCAGGCCGGCTCCGCGACCGCGATCGCCTGGTCGTACCAGCCGATCGCGTCCGCGTAGCGGCGCTCCTGGTAGTAGAGGTCTCCGAGCGCGCGCAGGATCTCGAGCGGCTTCGGCGCGGTCGCGAGCTGCCCCTTCATCGCCTCGACCTGGGCGAGGAGCTGCGAGGACGACGGGAGCCCCTGCGGCTCACCGGCCCCGGGCGCCGGCGCGGCAGGCGCGCCCGCCGGCGGCGGCGCGGCGGGC
>NZ_JALCZC010000132.1:0-10282 GCF_022690805.1 Anaeromyxobacter sp. SG66 | reverse complement strand
GAGGCCGAGGCGCGCTTCGCCGCCGACCCCGCCGCCCGGGCCGCCGCCTGGCGCGCCGCCGCGCGGGTCCACGACCAGGAGCTGCACCAGGTCTCGCTCGCGTTCCTCGCGATGGCCGAGGCGGTGCGCGCCGCGCCCGCAGACGCCGCGCACCGCGCCGAGCTCCGGCGCCTCGCCGCAGAGGCGCAGGAGCAGGAGGCGTGCGCCCGCGTGTACGACGCGATCGGCGAGAGCGCGCCGCCGGAGCTGCGCGCCGCGATCTTCCGCGAGCGCGCGGAGCTCGCCGACGGCCGCAAGGACCCGGACCGCGCCGCCGAGGGGTGGAGCCGCCTCCTCGCCGCCGCGCCCGGCGATCGCGAGGCCCTCTCCGCCCTGCGCCGCCTGCACCGCTCGCGCGAGCGGTGGGGCGAGCTCGCCGACGTCTGCGCCGAGATCGCGCGCCGCGCCACCGACCCCGCGGCGCGGGAGGACGCGCTGCGCGAGGAGGCCGCCGTCGCCGAGGGCAAGCTCGGCGACCCGGATCGCGCCGCGGCCGCCTGGAGCGGCGTGGCCGCCCTCGCCCCCGAGGACGCGGAGGCGGGCGCAGCGCTGGAGCGGCTGCACGAGCGGCTCGACCGGCCCGCGGACCTCGCCGCCGCGCTGGAGCGGCGCCTCGCGCGCGGCTTCGATCCGGAGGCCGCCGCGCGCCTCGCCGAGCTCCGCCGCACGCGCCTCGACGATCCGGCGGGGGCGCTCGAGCTGCACGGCGAGCTCCTCCGCCGCGATCCGGCCCGGATCGCCTCGCGCGACGCGATCGTCGCGCTCGCGGCGACGCCGGGCGAGGTCGGCCGGGACGCGCTCGACCTCGCGGACGCCGCGCTCACGCAGGCCGGCGAGCACGCCCAGCGCATCGCTGCGCGCGAGGGGCGCCTCGCGGCGATCCAGGATCCCGCCGAGCGCGCCGGGCTCCTCGCCGAGATCCGCGCCGTGATGGAGCGCGATCTCGGCGAGCCCGCGATGGCCTTCGTGGCGGCCTGCCGCGCCTTCTCCGAGGGCGGCGGCGCGCGCGCGGGGGTCGCGGAGGACCTCGAGCGGCTCGCCCGCGCGACGGGGAACGAGGACGCGCTGTGCGACGTGTGGGAGGAGGCCGCCCGGTCGGAGGCTCCGGACGAGGGGCTCGCCCTGCGCCGGAAGGCCGCGCGCCTGCGCACCGAGCACGGCGGCGGCGCCCCGGCGATCCAGGCGTGGCGGGGGGTGCTCGAGTCCGTCACCGACGACGCGGAGGCGCTCGAGGCCCTCGAGGCGCTCTACGCAGCGGCGCGCTCCGCGTCCGAGCTCCTGGAGCTCGCCCGGCGGCGCGCGGCGCTCGCCGAGGGGCCCGAGCGCGCCGAGCACCTGCTCCACGCAGCGCGCGTGGCCGAGGAGCTCGGGGATCCGGCCGCGGCGCGCCCCGCGTCCGAGCACCTGGAGCGCGCCCGGCGGCGCGCGGCGCTCGCCGAGGGGCCCGAGCGCGCCGAGCACCTGCTCCACGCGGCGCGCGTGGCCGAGGAGCTCGGGGATCCGGCCGCGGCGCTCGAGGCGTACCGCGCCGCCCGGGCCGAGGCGCCCGCGGACGTCGCGGCGCTGGAGGGGCTCGAGCGGCTCCTGCCGCGGGGCGACGCGGAGTGGCTCGAGGTGGTCGCCGCCCTCGCGCACGGCGCCGCCGGGGATCCCGGGCGGCGGGTGCCGCTGCTCCTGAAGCGCGCCGCGGCCCTGGAGGCCGGCGCCGACGCGCGCCCCGCCATCGAGGCGTACGCCGACGTGCTCGCCGAGCGGCCGCGCGATCCGGGCGCGGTCGCCGGGCTCGAGCGGCTCCTCGCGCGGCCGGACGCGCGCGGCGACGCGGCGCGCGTGCTCGAGGACGTGCACCGCGCAGCCGGCGACGCGCGGAAGCTGGCGGCGCTCCTCGAGGTGCGGCTCGAGACGTCGGACGACGCCGAGCGGGTGCCGCTCCTCGCCGAGATCGCGGCGCTCCAGGAGCGGCTCGGGGACCGCGGGCGCGCCTTCGGCGCGAAGCTGCGAGAGCTGCAGGGCGCGTTGAGGCGGGGCGCGGACGCGCCCGGTGCCCGCGCCGAGCTCGAGCGGCTCGCCGCGGCGACGGGCGCCTGGGAGGAGCTCGCCGGCGCGTTCGAGGACGCGCTCGGCACGCCGGGGCTCTCCCCGCAGGTCTCGCTCGAGCTCGAGCGGCGCCTCGCGGTGATCTCCGCGGATCGGCTCGGCCGGCCCGACGCCGCGGCGCGCTGGTACGAGAAGATCGCGGAGGTCGCGCCGAGCGCCGAGGTGCTGGGCGCGCTCGCGCGCGTTTACCGGAAGCTCGGCGCGCACCGCGAGCTGGCGCGGACGCTCGGGCGGCTCGCCGACGTCGCTCCGGCCGCGGTCGCACGCAAGGAACTCCTGCTCGAGGTGGCGAAGATCATGGCTGAGCAGCTCTCCGACCGGGACGGCGCGGTCGCCGCTTACCGGAAGATCCTGTCGGTCGATCCCGAGGACCCGAACGCCCTGCGCCTGCTCGGAAAGCTGCTCGGCGCCGCCGAGAAGTGGGACGAGCTCGCCACCGTGCTCTCGCGCGAGGTCGCCGTCGCCGACCGGCAGCCGAACCTGGTCGCCGAGGCCGCCGAGCTGCGCTACCGGCTCGGGCGGATCCGCCACCAGCGGCTCTCGGACGCGGACGGCGCGCTCGACTGCTACCGCGCGGTGCTCGAGAAGGTGCCGCGCCACCCCGCCGCGCTCGCCGCGCTCGAGGACCTCGCCCGCGGGAGCGGGCCCGCCGCGGTCGAGGCGGCGATGCTCCTCGAGCCGATCTTCGCGGCCGAGGGCGAGCACGCGAAGGTGATCGAGGTGCTGGAGGCGCGCGCGGCCCACCAGACCGAGCCCGCCGCCCGCGCGGCGCTCCTGCGCCGGGTCGCCGCCGTGTACGGCGGTCAGCTCAAGAACTCGGAGATGGCGTTCCTCGCCGCGAGCCGGGCCCTCGCCGCCGACCCCGACGCGCTCGAGTCGCTCGAGCTCGCCGCGCGGCACGCGGAGGCGGCCGGCCTCGAGGACGAGCTCGGGGCGCTGCTCCAGGAGCACGCCGATCGCGCGCTCGACCCCGCCGCGCGCGCCGAGTACCAGCGGCGCATCGCGCGGCTCGCGAACGACGATCCGCGCCGCGCTGCAGAGGCCTGGCAGCGGCTGCTCGACCTCGCGCCGGACGACCGGGAGGCGACCGCGGGGCTCGTCGCCGCCCTCCGCGAGGGGGGAGAGCCCGAGGCGCTGGCGCAGGCGCTGCGGCGCGCGATCGCGCAAGAGGAGTCGCCCGACGGCCTCGCCGCGCTCCTCGCCGAGCTCGCCGCCGTGCAGGACGAGCGGCTCGGCGACCTCGCCGGCGCGATCCAGAGCCTGCGCCGGCTGCTGGACGTCGCCCCGCACGACCGGGACGCGCTCGCGCGCATGGACCGGCTCTGCGTCCGGACCGAGCGCTGGGTGGACCTCGGCGAGGTGCTCGCGCGCGAGATCGACGCCGCGGCCGCCGCCGGCGACGACGCGGCGCTCGTGCCGCTGCGCCAGCGGCTCGCCGAGCTGAAGGAGACGCGCCTCGTGGACCGGGAGGGCGCGCTCTCCCTCTACGAGGAGGTGCTCGCGGCCCGCCCGGATCACCCGGAGGCGATCGCCCGGCTGGAGGGGATGCTCCAGAAGGATCCTGCGAACGCGCGCGCGGCGACCATCCTCGAGGGGGTGTACGGCCGCGGCGGCGACTCCGCCAAGCAGGCCGCGGTGCTCGAGCTGCGCGCCGCGGAGCGGCCGGACCCGCTCGAGCGCAAGGCGCTCTACGTGCAGCTCGCGGAGCTCCGCGAGCGGCAGCTCGGCGACCCGCAGCTCGCGTTCCTGGCGCTCTGCAAGGCGTTCCGCGAGGACCCTGCCGACGGTGCGCTGCGCGCCCGCATGGACGCGCTCGCCGAGACGAGCGGGCACGACGAGGAGCTCGCGGCGATCTACGAGGACGAGCTCGACCGGCTCCCGCCGGTGGAGACGGCCCAGGTCGCCCTCCGGCTCGGCGCGCTCTACGAGGAGAAGCTCGCCGAGCCCTCCCGCGCGGCGGGCTTCTACCGGAAGGCGGTCGCGCTCGACGAGAGCTCCGCGGCGCAGGCGCTGCCCGCCCTCGAGCGGCTCTTCCAGCGGCTCGAGCAGTGGGAGGACCTCGCCGACGTGCTCGCGCAGCGCGCCCACGTCGCGCAGGGGGCGGACCGGGTGCAGACCCTGTTCCGGCTCGGCCAGCTGTGCGAGGAGCGGCTCGCCGCGCCGGACCGCGCCGCCGAGGCCTACGAGGCCGCGGCCGCGGCCGACCCGCGCCACGTCGCCTCGCTCCGCGCCCTCGAGGAGCTCTACGAGGCGGCCGGCCGGCGCGAGGACCTCTTCCGGAACCTCGCCGCGCAGCGGGTGGCGCCCGGCGACGCCGCGGCGCGCGAGCGCGTGCTCGCCAAGATGGCCGCGCTGGCGGCCGACCTCGGCCACCTCGACGAGTCGGTCGCGCTCTGGAAGGAGCTCCTCGCCGCGCGGCCGCGCCACGACGGCGCGCTCGCCGCGCTCGAGGACCTCTACGAGCGGCTCGAGCGCTGGCAGGACCTCGCCCAGCACCTGCGCCTGCGCGTGCAGGCCACCGTGGACCGGCGGGAGATCGCCCGGCTGAACGACAAGCTCGGGGCGATCCTCGGCTCGCGCCTCGGCGACCTCGCGCAGGCGACCCAGTCGTACAAGGCGGTGCTCGACTCGGATCCGAAGAACCGCCGGGCGCTCGAGGCGCTGCGCGACATCCACGCGGCGCAGGGCGACGTGGAGGCGCTCGCAGGCGTCTACCGCCGCCTCGTGCCGGTGCAGGAGGACGCGGCGGGCGTGAAGCGCGTGCGCCTCGAGCTCGCCGAGGTGCTGCTCCGCGCCGGCAACAAGCGCGAGGCCATCGAGCAGGCGAAGCTCGCGTTCGACATCGAGCCGCACGGGGCCGACGAGCTGGTGCGGATCGAGGAGGTGTTCCGGGCGGCCGGCGCAGCCGCCGAGGGCGTGCGGGCGGCGGAGGCCCGCGCGGCGCTCCTCGCCGCGCAGGGCGGGCCCGCCGAGGCGATCCCGGCCTGGCTGGCGGTGGCCGAGCTCTGGAAGCAGCAGCGTCGCCCGGACGCCGCCGCCTCGGCGCTCGACAAGGTGCTCGAGCTCGACCCGGCCAACCGGACCGCCTACGACGCGCTGCGCGCCATCCACCAGGCGGCCGGCAACTGGCGCGCGTTCACGCGGGCCTGCGACGTCTTCGCCCCCAACGTGGTCGATCCCGCCGAGAAGGTCGCGCTCCTGAAGGAGGTCGCGGGCGTCCACGAGAAGAAGCTCGGCCAGAAGGAGATGGCCTTCCTCTCCTGGTGCCGCGCGCTCGGGGAGGCGCCCGGCGACGCCGAGGCGCTCGAGGCGGCGGAGCGGCTCGCCGACGAGACCGAGGCGCACGAGGAGCTCGCCGGGGTGCTCGAGCAGGTCTCCGAGGAGGCGCGCGGGATCGTGCGCGCGCGGCTCATGCTCCGGCTCGGCAAGCTGCGCGACGAGCGGCTCGACGACCTGGAGGGCGCGGAGGCCGCCTTCCGCCGCGCGCTGGAGGCGGATCCGGCGAGCCCGGAGGCCCTCGAGGCGCTCACCGAGCTCTTCAAGCGGCGCGGCCGCGTGCGCGACCTCGTCATCACCCTCGAGCAGAAGCTCGAGGCGGCGGCGGGGCTCGAGGAGAAGAAGGCGACCCTGCTCGAGGTCGCGAAGATCTACGACGGCGAGCTCGGCGACGTGGACGAGGCGGTGGGCGCGCTCCGGCGCGTCCTCGAGCTGGACGGCGCGGACGCGCTCGCGCTCGAGGCGCTCTCCGGCCTCTACCGGCGCGAGCAGCGCTGGGCGGACCTCGCGGGCGTGCTCTCCCGCGCGCGCGACCTCGCGCCGGACGACGCGCAGCGGATCGCGTTCCAGCTCCAGATCGCCGCGCTCTACGAGAACGAGATCGGCGACGACGAGGCGGCGGTCGAGGCGTACCGGACCGTCCTCGGGCTCGACGACCGGAGCGCGGGCGCGCTCGCCGGCCTCGAGCGGCTCTACACGAAGCTCGACCGCTTCGCCGAGCTGAACCGGGTCTACGAGCGGCAGATCGCGCTGGCCGAGGACCCGCGCGAGCGGGTGCGGATCCTCGCGAAGAGCGCGGGGATCCACGAGGAGAAGCTGCACGACCCGCGCGCCGCCATCGAGAAGGAGGAGGCCATCCTCCGCGTGGACGGCGGCAACCTCGCCGCCGTGAAGGGGCTCGAGCGGCTCTACCGCGACGAGGGGCTCTGGGACCGGCTCATCAGCGTCATGCAGCACCACCTGTCGCTCGTGACCGACCGGCGCGAGCAGGTCGCGCTCGAGGTCGCCATCGGCGAGGTGTGGTGGAAGGAGATGTCCCGCGTCGACCGCGCGGAGGCGATCTTCAACCACGCCCTGCAGCTCGACCCGGACTCGCGCGAGGCCGTCTCCGCGCTCGGCCGGCTGTACGAGCGGAGCGGCAACTGGAACCTGGCCCTCGACATGCTGCGCCGCGAGGCGCGCATCGCCGGCGGCGCCCGGGACGCGGTCGAGATCCACGTCCGCATCGGCGCCATCCACGAGGACATGCTCATGGACGCGGCCGGCGCGAAGGAGGCGTACGCGCGCGCGCTGCAGCTCGACCCGGGCTGCCTGCCCGCCCTCCGCGCGCTGAAGGGGATCGCCGAGCGCGAGCGGGATCGCGACCGGTTCCTGGAGATGCTCCTCGAGGAGGCCCGCTACACGCCGGACGCTGCGGAGAAGACCGGCCTCTACGCGTCGGCGGGCCGCATCTACCACGAGGAGCGCGACGACCGCGATCAGGCGGCGCGCTACTACGAGGAGGCGCTGAAGCGCACCGCGGGCTTCCCCGACGCGGCGCGGCCGCTCGCGGACATCTACGTCGCGCAGGCGCGCTGGCCGGACGCGGAGCGCGTGCTCGACGGGGTGGTCGAGGCGCTCGCGCTCGAGGGGGATCCGAAGGAGCTCTGCCGGCAGTCCTACCGCCAGGGCTACGTCGCCGAGAAGCTCGGCAAGCGCGACAAGGCGCTCGCGTGCTACCGCCGGGCCTACGAGCTCGACTCGACCTACCTGCCCGCGCTCGAGGGGCTCGGGAACCTGCTCGTCGCCGAGCAGCAGTGGGAGGAGGCGCTCCGGATCTTCACGACCGTGATCGTGCACCACCGCGACGCGCTCACCGATCTCGAGGTCGTCGAGACGCACTGGCAGATCGGCGAGATCGCCGGGAAGCTCGGGCAGACCGAGCGCGCCGCGAACGCCTACAAGAAGGCGCTCGAGATCGACGCGAACCACGAGCCGTCGCGCAAGAGCCTCGTCGCCGCCCTGGAGGCGATGGGCGACGTGGAGGGCGCGGTGGAGCAGCGGCAGCGGCTGCTGCCCCTCCTCGAGGGCCCGGCCAAGCTCGCGAACCTCGTCGCCATCGGCGAGGCCTGTCGCGACCGGCTCAAGGATCCCTACCAGGCGATCGACGCATTCCTCGCCGCCTCGAAGCTCGATCCCACCGCGCTCCCGGTGACCGAGGCGCTCCTCGGCCTCTACCGCGAGACGCGCCAGGGCCAGAAGTCCGCCGACGTGCTCGCGCAGATCATCGCCCGCCCGGAGGTCCAGGCCGATCCGGTCCGCGCGGCGCGGCTGCACGCCGCGCTCGCCGACGTCCTGCAGGACGAGGTGAAGGACGAGACCGCGGCGGTCGCGGAGCTCGAGAAGGCGCTCGATCGGAACCCGCGCCTCGTCCAGGCGTTCGCGAAGATCGAGGAGATCCTCACGAAGGGGAAGCGCTGGACCGACCTCGAGCAGGCGTACGTGCGGATGATCCAGCGGCTCCCGAAGACGCCCGACGTCGCGCAGGCGCGCGTCGCGCTGTGGCGGACGCTCGGCGATCTCTACCGCGACGTGCTCCGCAACGAGGACGGCGCCCGCACCGCCTACGGCGTCGTCGCGCGCTCGGACACGGAGGACGCGGCCGCGCTCGAGGCCTACGCCGATCTCGCCGCGAAGAAGCCCGGCGAGGAGGCCGGCGCGATCGCCGCCTACCGGCAGCTCGTGAAGCTCGGGGCGAAGCCGCAGAAGGCGGCCTCCGCGCTCGTCTCGCTCCACGCCGCCCGCAAGCAGTACGACCTCGCCTACGGCGCGGCGCAGGTGCGCGTCCACCTCCTGGGCGGCGCGAGCGGCGACGAGGTCCAGGTGGTCGGCCGCCTCAAGAAGTTCGCGCGCGATCAGGCGAGCCGGCCGCTCGACGACGCGCTCTGGGCGCTCCTCCTCCACGAGCGCGTGAAGGGGCCGCTCGCCGACATCATGACGCTGCTCGCGCTGCACGCCCGCGGGATGTTCGTCCAGCGCGAGAAGGACCTCGGGATCACGCCGAAGAAGGACGAGCTCGACGTGCGCGGCTCGATGCTCTTCTTCGCGAACATGTTCAAGTACGTGGAGCGCACCCTCGGCTTCGAGGGGCGGCTGCGGCTCTTCCGCAAGGACGACGTCCCGCAGCGGCTGCAGCTCGTGCCCACGGAGCCGGCGGGCCTCGTGGCCTCGGAGGACATGTTCCGGGAGCGGCCCAAGAAGGAGCTCTGGTTCGCGATCGCGAAGGCGATGGCGTTCGCGCGCCCGGAGCTCCTGCTCGCCCGGCTCATGCCGCACGACCAGCTCGACCTCGTCTTCCAGGCGGCCTGCTCGGTGGGGAGCTCCCGGTTCGTCGTCACGGCGGATCCGCACCTCGTCGAGAAGCTCAAGCGCGAGCTCGAGCGCACGCTGCCGGAGAACGTCACCAAGAACACCCTGAAGCTCCTCGCCCGGAGCTACTGCGACCTGCAGCACCCGGGCGACGTCCGGGCCTACCTCGACGGCGCGGAGCTGACCTCGAACCGGGTGGCCACGCTCGTGGCGGGCGACCTCGACGTGGTCCGCCGGGCGGTGGTCGCCGAGAAGCCCCAGGTTTCGAAGCTGAGGGAGGAGACGCGCCTCCGCGACCTCGCGGGGTTCTGCGTCTCCGAGGAGTACGGCACGCTCCGGGAGAAGCTCGGGGTGTCTTGCGTGGTGCCGGCGTGAGGTCCCGCTCCTTGACGCTGGACGCTACCCAAACCTAGGATCGACGCGGGCTTACCCATGAAATTCACCTGCGACAGCTGCAGCGCGCAGTACATGATCTCGGACGAGAAGGTCGGGCCGTCCGGGGTGAAGGTCCGTTGCAAGAAGTGCGGGACCGTCATCCACGTCCGCCGCCCCGCGGAGGAGCCCGCGGTCGCGCCCGCCGCGTCCGCCCCCATCCCCAGCGGCGGCCTCGACGTCGAGCTCGGCAACGCGTTCGACAACGCCTTCGGGGACGCGCCCGCGCGCAAGCCCGAGCCCGCGCCCGACCTCTCGGCCACGCAGGCGATGGGCGACGAGGACGCCGCACGCATCGCGGCGGCCCCGGCGCCCTCGACCGAGTGGTACGTCGCGATCGGGCAGGCGCAGGTCGGCCCGCTGCCGATCGCCGAGGTGAAGCGCAAGTGGGAGGGCGGCGACGTCGGCCCCGACTCGCTCGTGTGGCGTCCGGGGATGGGCGACTGGCAGCCGCTCTCCAGCGTCGCGGAGCTCGCGGCGCAGCTCGCGCCCGTGCCGCAGGGGAGGGGGTCCCGCCCCGTCGAGCCGCGCCCGGAGGCCTCGCGCGGCGACTTCGCCGCGCAGCCGGGGGCGGACGTCTCCTGGAAGCCGGTGGCGGCCTCCGCCCTGGCCGCCCTCGCGAGCGAGGAGATCGCCTCGAGCGGCGCGCCGGCGCAGAAGGCCGAGCCGAGGTCCCTCGGCGGCGTGAAGTCGCTCGTCGACGCGCTGCCGGAGGGCGGCGGGGTGGATCCGACCGGCGCGATCCCGCTCCCCATCAAGGGGCTCGAGAAGACCGAGGAGAAGAAGATCGAGCGCCGCTCGTCGGTGGCGCGCGGCGCCGAGGAGGCGCGCAGCCGCCGCAGCATCTCGCGCGCGGTCGGGGTCGGCGTGACCGCCGTGGCGCTCCTCGTCGCGGCCGGCGCTGCCGGCGTCGTCTGGTACACGAACAAGCAGCTCGAGCGCGTCCCGGCCGTCGCGGCCGTGCCCGCTCCCTCGCCTGCGCCCGCCCCTGCGAGCGCGCAGCCCGCCTCCGTGCAGCAGCAGGCGCCCGCACCGGCCGCCCCTGCGAGCGCCGGCGCGCCCGTCGCCCCTCCGCCGGGCGCGGTGGCGA
>NZ_JALCZC010000131.1:0-10418 GCF_022690805.1 Anaeromyxobacter sp. SG66 | reverse complement strand
TGGCGAGCGGCCCCGAGGCCGAGGAGCGCCGCGGCGAGGCCGGCCGCGCCGAGGGCGAGGAGCGCGAGCCCGGCGCCGGCCCCCGCGAGCAGCATCGGACCCGCTGCGTCCGGCGCGCCCGGCGGGGGGAGCGGGAGGAGCGTGAGCGCCACCCTGCGGCGGCTCACGTTGCCCGCCGCGTCGGAGGCCACCACCTCGAGGTCCGCCGCGCCCGCCCCGGCGCCGGCCGGGACGTGGAGCTCGGCCACCCAGGCCCCGAGCGGCCCCTCCATCCGCGCCCGCGCGAGCTCCCCCCACGGCGCGCGCACGAGCACCTCCTTCACCTCCATCGCGCCCTTCACCGCGTTCGCGAGGCCGCCGGGGCGCCTCGAGAGCGCCGGGAGCCGGGAGACGGCCAGCGACGGCTTGAGCGCGAGGCGGATCGCCTCGCCGGGCGCGGCGGTCGCCGGCGCGGAGAGCACCGCGATCGAGGCGGGCGTCGTGTCCACGCGGATGGGGGCGGTCCGCTCCTCGCGCCGGCCGTCCGCGTGACGGATCGTGATCCGCGCGTCGTAGCTCCCGTCCGGCCAGGCCGGCGGGACGAGGAAGCGCAGCACGAAGTCGCCCCGGAGCGGATCGCGGATCGCCTCGCGCGGCGCGGCCTCGAAGGGGAGCGCGACCGACACCGAGCGCGCTCCGGGCGCCGCGACGCGCAGCTCCGGGTCGCCGGGCTTCACGCGCGCGGGGGCGAGGTCCACCTCGGAGGCGGGACCGAAGATGCCCTCATGGGAGACGCCCTCGGGGAGCTCGTTCGGCACGAGCGCCTGCGCGAGCGGCAGCGACGGGTCGACGCGCAGCGCCCGCTCCACAGCGACGAACGAGGTGTAGGGCGTCACGAGCTTGAAGCGCAGCGCGAGGGCGACCGTCTCCTCGATGGCGGACGCCGGCGGCGCCATGGGCTCCGCGGTGAGGAGGTCCTCGATGCGGCGGCGCGCCCAGAGCGTCCCGAGGATCGGCTGAGCCGTCCCCTCGCCCGCGTCCACCCGCGCCTCGGCGACCTCGATGCGCGAGGCCCACGGCGCCTCGCCGAGCCGGCCGCGCAGCACGAGGTGCGTCGGCGCCCCGCGCCGGACCCGCCCCGCGACCACGAGCGGCTGCCCGGCGAAGAGATCCGGCAGGCGCGCCGGCAGGAGCTCGGTCACCTCGGCGCCCTCGAACCCGACCTCGAGATCGGTGAGCACCGGCCGGTCGATCCGCTTGAAGAGGCGCGCCACCGCCGCGTCCGGCGCCTCGTCGAGCGACACCACCTCCGAGGCGCCGCGTCCGGCCCGGCCCACGCCCTCCACGAGGTAGCGGTTCACCGACGTGCCGATGCCGAACCCGAACACCCGCGCCCGGCCGCGGAGGGCCTCCACCGCGTGGATGATCTCGGTCTCGTTGCCGATGAAGCCGTCGGTGCAGAACACCACCATGCGCAGCCTTCGCGGGTCCTCCGGCGGCGTGAGCGCGGCGCGGACCCCCTCGAGCATCTCGGTGCCGCCGCCGCCCTGGAGCCCGGCGAGCCACGCCTTCGCGCGCGCCACCGCCGAGGGGGTGGCGGGGAGCGGCGCCTCGCTCATGGCCTGCGCGGCGCCGTCGAAGGCGACGATCTGGAAGGTGTCGTCCGGCCCCATCGCGTCGAGCGCGCGCAGGACGAGCGCGCGCAGCCGATCGAAGGGCGCGCCCATCATCGAGCCCGACTTGTCGACGAGGAACACGAGCTCCTTCGGGCGCACGAGCGCGGGCGCGATCTCCGCCGGCGGCTGCACGAACAGCATGAGGAAGTCCTCGCCCTTCTCGCGCTGCACGACCGCGTGCGCCGCCGGCGCGGCGCCCGCAGGCCGCCAGGTGAGGACGAAGTCCTTGTTCGGGATCCGGTCGTCCTCCGCGAGGGCGACGATCCGCGCGCCGCCGGGCTCGAGCCCGGTCACGGCGCGATGGCTGCGCGTCTCGACGTCGTCGAACGCGCCCCCGGGGACCAGCCGGACGAGGATGTCGACGTCGTGGCCGGAGCGCGTGCCCGGCGGCACGACGGGGGGCGTCACGCGCGACGCGTCGGGGACGCGATCGGTGTCGGGGGCCCAGCCCGGGCCCGCGGCGCCGGCGGCGAGCCGCTCGCCGGGCACGTAGCGCGGGCCGATGGTGGTCGGGAAGTGGAACGCGTAGCGCCCGTCGTCGAAGGGGACCTCGTGGACGTAGCGCAGCACGACCGCGACGGTCTCTCCGGGCGGCACGTTCGCGACCGACTGGGTGAACAGGTTCGGCCGCTCCTGCTCGGTGAGCGCGGCGGTGCGGCCCTCGCGCTTCGCCGCCTCGTACGTCCGGCGCGCCTCCTCGCGGCGGCGGACCTCCGAGAGCACCACCCGATCGCCGATGCGGAACAGCATGTCCGTGACCGCGGCGTTGGCCGGGAGCGGGAACGCGTAGATCGCCTCGAGCCGGTCGGACGAGGGGTTCGCGTAGAACTGGGTCACCTCGACGCGCGCCACGTTCCCCGTGACCTGCGCGACGACGCGGGTGTGGACGAGGGGGAACTCGAGGAGCGCCTTCCCGTCGGGGGTGCGCCCGGTGAGACGCGGCGTGAACATCGCCGCCGCCTCCTCTCCCGCGGCGGCGGGCGAGGGCTCGAGGGTCTCCGTCGAGGGGAGCGCCGCGACGAGCGCGGCGAGGCGGACGAGGTCCGCGCGCGGCAGCCGGGCGCGCTCCCCGGCAGTCGCGGCCGGGGGCGGCGGCGGGTGGGCGGTGGACGGGACGTCCCGCGGCGCCTGGCGCGAGCAGGCGAGCGCGAGCACGGCGAGGACGGTGACGAGGCGGGAGCGGTTCGGGTGCAAGGCGGACGACGGGCGCATTGGGCCCTCCATTCCCCGCTCCGGTGAGCAACGGCCGTGCCCCGCACGAATTCGCGGTGCGCCAGGGCATTCCGCACGCTGTGTCCAGCCGGCCACGTGGCGGAGGACGGGGAGACGCGGGCCGGCCCCGGGGCGCGCGCGCGAAGCGTTGAAGATGGACGCCTCCCTCGCGACATTGACGTCGAGGTGCGGCCAACGGAGGGAACGACGATGGGGATGCTCGACGCGCTGCTCGAGGGGCTCGGCCGGGAGAGCTTCGAGGACTTCACGCGCCGCTGGGAGCGGGGCGCTCCCTGGGACGCGCTCAGGGACGAGGAGACGATCGCGAACTACGACCGCGTGGCCGACGAGATCGGCCCGGCGGAGTTCCAGGAGGCGGCGCTCGCGAGCGTCGAGCGGCTCTCGCCGGAGGAGCGCCGTCGCTTCGTGTCGGAGCTGCAGCGCAGCGCGCGCAGGGCGGACGTGAACTATCCCGGCGTCCACGACGAGGGGCTCGAGGAGCCGCAGGCGCTCGCGGCGCTCCTCTCGCGCATGCACGGCGAGCGGCGCGGCATGATCCGCCAGCTCCTCGCCGCCAACGAGTCGACGCCCGCCACGAGCGGCCTCCTGTCGAGCCCGGTCGCCGGAGCGGTCCTCGCCGGCGTCGCCGTCATGGCCGTCCGCCAGTTCACGAACCGCTCCACCCGCAAGCGCTGATGGTGGCCGGCGAGGTGTCGAGGATCTCAACGCCCGGTCCCTCGCGACCGTCGAGCAGTCGAGACCGCCAGGCCGCGCCGGTTCACCTGCAGCGGAACCCCGGTGGAGCCCCTCGCGTGCCGGTCCCCTGGTGCGGTGGGTCCGTGTTGGGAGGTGCTGCACCCAGCGTGCGACATTAGACCGCTGGTCATTCGCTCCGCCGCGCGACGCGCGGCTCCGCGCCATGTCGACCTTCGCCCGCCGGCTCTCGCTCTGGAAGCTCCTCGCCACCTCGACCGAGCCGCTCTCGCTCGCGGACCTCGCGCGCCGCTGCGGCGTGTCCAAGAACACCGCGCAGCGCGACCTCGACGCGCTCTCTGCGGCGGGCGTGGGCGTCGTGGAGGAGCGCCGCGGGCAGCGGCTCTACTTCAGCCTGGCGCCGGGCGAGTGGGCGCCCTCCGCCGGGCACAGGTCCGCTGCTCGGAGCGAGCGGCGGCGCTGACCGAGGACCCCGAGGCTACTCCCGGCAAAACACCACAGGCGACCACCCCATTTGCTGGAGCGGTGGTGTGATACCAAGGGATCCGCCGGGGGGGAGGGCCGTGACGGGCGCAAGCGCGCCGCGCCACGGCCCTTTTTTGTTGCCTGCCGCGCTTTCGGCCAGGAACGCGCGGCCCGCCAAGGACGTGCGTGCGGCGAATGGGCCCGTTCTTATGAAGGGCCCTGATGGCGGCCCTCGCTCGGGCTCCAGGTGCGCGGGTGAGGCCAGGGAGGGGCGAGCTTGAAGATCGGCACCTGGAACGTGAACGGCATCCGCGCGCGGGAGGCGCAGGTCGCGGAGTGGATCGCGCGCGAGCGGCCGGACGTGGTCTGCCTGCAGGAGATCAAGGCGCCGCCGGCGCGCGTTCCCCCCTCGCTCTGCGAGCTCGAGGGCTACTGGTGCCTGTGGCACGGGGCGACCGCGTACTCCGGGGTCGGCCTCCACGTGCGGCGCGAGCTTGCGCCCGAGCGCCCCGCGTTCACGCACCCCGACTTCGACCTCGAGACCCGCATCGCCGTCGCCGAGGTGGCGGGCGTCACCGTCGCGTCCGTGTACGTCCCGAACGGCGGCAAGGACTTCGCTGCGAAGCTCCGCTTCCTGGAGGCGCTGGATCGCTGGGTGGAGGCGGCGTGCGCCGCCGGCCGCCCGCTCGTCATCGCCGGCGACCTGAACGTCGCCCGCACCGACCAGGACGTCCACCCCAAGGAGCGGAAGGCGGGCGCCATCGGCCAGCGCCCGGAGGAGCGCGCCCTCATCGAGCAGATCCTGTCGCACGGCCTCGTCGACCTCGGCCGCGCGATGGATCCCAAGAACGAGGGGCTGTTCACCTACTGGGCGCCCTGGCGGAACCTGCGCCAGCGCAACATCGGCTGGCGGATCGACTACGTGCTCGTGAGCGCCGCGCTCGCGAGCCGGGCGACGCGCTGCGCGGTCCTCGCCGACTTCGGCACGAGCGATCACGCGCCGGTGGTCGCCGAGCTGCCGTGAGCGAGCGGGGGGCCTCCCTCAGACGAAGGGGCGGAGCGCCTCGGGATAACGCGCCACGAGCCCCGGCGGCGCCTCCACCCGCCGGCGCCTCACCATGGCCTCGAGCATCGTGGCGTTCGCGGGCGCCTTCCCCTCGAAGTGGTTGTTCGTGACGACGTAGACGTCGGGCTGCGCCGGGGCGGCCTCGAGCGCGCGGATGCGCTCGACCCAGGGCTCGAGCTCGCGCGCGGTGTAGAGGTAGTCGTAGCGGGCATCGCGGCCCGCGTCCTTCCGGAACCAGTCCTTCCAGTTCCTCCCGTGGACCCTCACGTAGGCGACCGCCGAGGTGACGGCGGCGCCGGGCCGGATCGAGCGGTGGAAGAGCGGCTGGTCGACGTTCACGATCCCGACCGCCGCCTCGGCGAGCTCGGCGTGGACCTCCGGGACGTCCCACGAGTCGTGGCGCACCTCGAGGACGAGCGGCAGCCCCGCGAAGGCGCGGAAGAGCCCGCGCAGCCACTCCTCGTTGCCGTCCGTCCGCTTGAACGACCAGGGGAACTGGAGCAGCGCCGCCCCGAGCTTCCCGGCCGCGTGCAGCGCGTCGAGCGCCGCGCGCGCCTCCTCGACCTCCTTCGTCCCGTACGGCTCCCCGCGCTCGTGCGTGAAGCGGCGCCAGACCTTCGCGCCGAAGCGGAACGTGGGGACGTCCGCGACGCGCTCGAGCCAGCGCGCCGCCACCTGCGCGGAGAACGGCCGGTAGAAGGTCGCGTTCACCTCCACCGTCCCGTAGTAGCCGGCGAGGAAGCGGAGCCGGTCGAACCCGCGCGGCTCGGGCCTGGGGTAGACGATCCCGCCCCAGTCCACGTACTCCCACCCCGCGGGCCCGAATCGGATCACAGGCCCTCCGCGTAACACCGCGCCCCGCCTCGCGGCAGGGCTCGCCCGGGTTCCAGCCATTCCGCCTCGTCGTGCGGCCCCGGGACTCCTCGCCGGTCGCTGTCCGGGGTCCTCCCGGAGTAGAATCCCGCGCGGGGGTGGGACCATGCCGGCGAGGCCCGAGGAGAAGGAGCGCACCTACACGGCGCTGCCGAGCATCGCTGCGGCGTCGGAGCGGCACGGCTTCTTGCTCGTGCTGTCGGGGCCGCAGTTCGGGGACGTCTTCCCGCTCGCTCCAGGCCGCGAGGTGACCATCGGCCGGCGCGAGGACGTGGACCTGCGCATCGTGGACGAGGCCGTCTCGCGCCTGCACGCCGCCGTCCGGATCGAGGGGGCGGGCGCGGTGCTCCGCGATCTCGGCAGCGCGAACGGCACCTGGGTGAACGGGCGGCGCGTCGTCGAGGAGAAGCTCGACGACGGCGCCCGCGTCCAGATCGGCGGCGCGACCACCCTCAAGTTCCTGTGGGCGGACGAGCTCGAGGCCCGCTGGCAGATGAAGATCGCCGAGGGCGCGCTCCAGGATCCGCTCACCGGCCTCTTCAACCGGCGCCACCTGGAGGAGCGGCTCGCCTCCGAGCTCGCCGCCGCACAGCGCCACGGGCGCGAGCTCTCGCTGCTCCTCGCCGACGTCGACTTCTTCAAGGCGGTGAACGACCGCCACGGCCACCTCGCCGGCGACGAGGCGCTCAAGATGGTCGCCTTCGTGCTGCGCGGCGCGATCCGGAAGGAGGACGTGCTCGCGCGCTACGGCGGCGAGGAGTTCGTGGTCGTCGCCCGGGAGACGGGGCTCCAGGGCGCGCGCGCCCTGGGGGAGCGGATCCGCCGCGCGGTCGAGCGGAGCCGCTGCGCGTGGCACGGCCACGACCTGGGCCTCACCGTGTCGATCGGCGTGACCGTCTCGATCGGCCTCGCGGAGTACGTGGCCGGCCGCAGCGATCGGGAGCTGCTCGAGGCCGCGGACCGCGCCCTGGCCCGCGCTAAGCACGCCGGGCGCAACCGCGTCGGCGCGAGCCCGCCCGGCGCCGCCGCGGTACCTTGAGGCGCGGGCCGGCGCCCCGCGGTTTGCGAGGCGCCGGATCACGCTCCGTTGCCGTCAGCGCTGCGGCGCGGGCGGCGCGACGGAGCCGGGCGCCGGCGCGGGCGCCGGCGTCGAGGCGGGCGCCGGCTGCGCCTGCGGACGGCGGAGCGGGTCGAACTCCCCCGCCACCTGCAGGAGCCTCACCGCGGCGAGCTGGGCCGAGAGCGACTCCGTCGTGAGGGCGATCTCCGAGTTCCGGAGCTGCGCCGTCGCGTCCGCCTGCTCGACGGCCGTCGCGGCGCCGGCGCGGTACGACACGTCCACGAGGCGCTGGTTCTCGGCGGCGAGGTCGCGCTGCTCCTTCGCCTTCGCGGCGTTCGCGCGGGCGCTCTCGAGGTCGAGCGTCGACTGGCGCACCTGGGCGCGGACGCGGGCCTCGGTGCTCGCGGCGCTCGCCTCCGCCTCCGCGATCCGCGCGTTCCCCTCGCGGATCTGCGACTCGCGCAGGCCGCCGTCGAGGAGCGTCCAGGACAGGCCGAGCCCGAACGCCCACTGGTCGTTCTGCCCGGTGAAGCCGGCGGCGTTCTGGATCTGGTAGCGCCCGAACGCGGCCACGTTCGGCAGGTAGCGGCCCACGGAGGCGTTGCGGCTCGCGCGCTGGAGCTCGACGTTCCGCCGCGCGGCCTGGAGGTCCACGCGCTCGCGCAGCGCCCCCTGCTCGAGCACCGTGAGGTCGTCGGGGAGCTGCGGCTCGGGGGGCGCGGTCACCTCGAAGTCGACCGGGCGGTCGAGCAGGGTCGCGAGGCCGATGCGCGCCGACTCGTAAGAGTTGCGGGCGCGGCGCAGGTCCTGCTCCGCGCGGGCGCGGTCGATCTCCGCGCGCAGGAGGCCGACCTTCGCGATGGTGCCGGCCTGGTAGCGGACGCGGGCGTCGTTCTCCTGGCGGCGCGCGATCTCGAGGAGCCGCTCGGAGACCTCGGTCGACTGCTTCAGCGCGGCGACGCCGTAGTAGGACTGGGCGACGCCGAACACGATGTCCCGCCGGACGTTCTCGATGGTGAGGCGCGAGACGGCCTCCGCCTTCGACGCGGCGCGGATCCCGAACGCGAGCGCGGGCGAGAACAGCACCTGGTTCGCGTCCACCTGGCCGGCGAGCTGATCCTTCGCGACGATCGTGATCTCCGGGCTGCCCGCGCCGAACGTACCGGCGGGGAGCACGGCCGCGGGCTCGTTGCGCGTGTAGGTGCCGCTCGCGTTCACCTGCGGCAGGTAGCGCGCCCAGGCCTGCACGGAGATCTCGTCCGCCTGGCGGAGCCGCGCCGCCGCGGCCTTGAGGTCGAGGTTGCGCGCGGCGGCGAGCTGCAGCGCCTGCTCGAGCGTGACGATCTCGCCGGCAGGCGTCGGCTGCGGCGTCGGCTGCGGCTCCAGGCTGGGCCCTGCGCCCTGCGGCGCCGGCTGGCCGGCCTGCGGCTGCGGCGCGGGCGCGGCGCTCCGGGACGGCTCCGGCGCCTGCGCCACCGCGAGCGCGAGCACGGTCACTGCGATCACTGCGTTCATGTCTCCTCCCGCCGGACGGCGTGGATGCGTGGTGCTACCTCGCGCCCGCCTGCGAACGCCGCCCCCCAGAAGGGGTCCGGCCGGTCGCGCCGGGCGGGCGCGGTGAAGGGGTCTCTGGCCGCATCTCGCGGCCCGGAGCTCGGGGCGCGCGTCATCTCCCGCCGCCCTCCTCCGGCGCGCCCAGGCGGACGACGAGCCGGTCGACGATCCGCGCGAGGGCCTTGCGGTCCGCGGGATCGAGCGCGCCGAGGATCGCGGCGAACTTGTCCTCGATGTCGGCGTCGATGCGGCGGAAGAGCTGCTCTCCCCGGGGGGTGAACCGGGCGCGGACGACGCGGCGGTCCGCGGTGTCGCGCTCGCGGCGCAGGTGTCCGTCGCGCTCCAGGCGGTCGACGATCCCGGTGACGGTCTTCTCCGTCACCGCCACGCGCCGGGCGAGCTCGCCCATGGTGAGCGGGCCGTCGTGGCCGATCCAGAGGAGCGCGTGGATCTGCGGCGGGGTGAGCTCCAGCTCGCCGCAGCTCGCGGCCACCGGGTCGCGCAGGGAGCGGCGCCGCGCGAGCGCGATCACCTGCTCGCGGAGCGCCCGCGCCTCCCGGCGAAGCCCGGCGTCGGAGATAGTCCGCATTGCGGACCGTCTCTATGCCGGGTGGTCCGCGCCGTCAAGGGGAAGCGACCGGGCGCTCCGGGGTCCCGCCCAGATCCTCGATCTCCCCCTCGATGTCCTTCCGCTCCTCGGCGTCCGGCCGCAGCGCGAGGAAGGCCTTGAACTCCTCGATCGCCCGCCGCCGCTCGCCGCGCTCCTTGTACAGGTAGCCGAGGTAGTAGTGCGGCATCGGGTTGTCCTTCTCCTCGCGCGCCGCCCGCTCGTACCAGGGGAGGGCCGCGCGCTCCCCCTCGGCCTCGTGCAGCGCGCGCCCGAGGCGGTAGATCACCGGCACCGCCTTCGGCTCTACCCTCAGCACCTCCCGGAACACCTTCGCGGCCTCCTCGGCCTTGCCGAGCCGGAGCTGGCAGTCGCCGAGCGCGATCCGCAGGCGCGAGAGGCGCGGCGCGGCCGCGATCGCCTTCTCGTAGGCGCCGATCGCCGCGTCGCAGCGACCGTTCGCGGCGAAGAGGAGCGCCATCCGCTCGTGGGGATCCGCGCGCCGCGGGTCGGCCTTCGCGGCGCCGCGGTAGGCCGCGAGCGCCTCCTCGAGCGCGTTCGCGCGCTCGAGCGCGGCGCCGAGGTGGAGCTGGTGGTCGGCGTTCGAGGGCTCGAGCTCGACCGCGCGGCGCAGCTTCGCCACGGCCGCCGGGGTCTCCCCCTTCGCGAGGAGCGCGCGGCCGAGCCACTGCTGCGCCTCGGCGAGCTGGGGCGCCTCGGCGGCGGCGGCGGTGAGCCGCTGCACGGCGCCGTCGGCGTCGCCCCGCTCCAGCTTCACCGCGCCGAGCCGCACGAGCGCGCCCGCGTTCCGCGGCTGGAGCTCGACGGCCGCCTCGAGCGCCTTCTCCGCGCCGGTGAGATCGCCGGCGGCCCAGAGCAGCGCGCCGAACGTCACGTGCCCCTCCGCGTCGCGCGGGTCGAGGGTGAGCGCGCGCTCGAGGCGCGCCCGCGCGCCGGCCGCGTCGCCGCGTGCGAGCGCGATGCGCGCGAGGCCGGTCTCGGCGGCGGCGCACTCCGGATCGACCGAGAGCGCCCGCCGGTAGGCGGCCTCCGCGCCGGCGTGATCGCCCTGCGCTAGCGCGAGCTCGCCGCGCGCCGCGTGGACCGCCGCCACGCGCGGGCCGCGCTCCACCGAAGCGGCGAGCTCGGCGGTCGCGACGTCGAGCTGGCGGCGGGTGACGGCGATGCGGCCGAGCGCGAGCCGCGGCTCCC
>NZ_JALCZC010000130.1:0-10720 GCF_022690805.1 Anaeromyxobacter sp. SG66 | reverse complement strand
CCGCGCCCGGCCGGCCGCTGGCCTCCGCCGCCGCGCCCTCGTCGACGAGCCTCCCGCCACGCTGCGCGGCGGCGCGGCGGCGGGCCTCCGGGGCGAGGCGTACGGCGTCGGGGTGGCGCGGGTCGAGGCCGAGCGCGAGCTGCAGGTCGGCCGCGGCCTGCGCGAGGCGGCCCTCCGCGAGCGCCTCCTTCCCCCGCGCGACGAGCTCGCCCACGCGCGACGCGCGACCGACGATGGGGTTCTGGCGGACGAGCCGGGCCCGGCGCTCTGCCGCGCGACGCTCGTCCTCGAGGCGCCGAGCCTCGAGCTTCGCGCGCGCCTCGGGCGGCGCCGTCTCCCGGGCGTAGGCGGCGCGGCGGTCCTCGTCCGCGAGCACGTCCCGCGCCTCGGTGACCCTGCGGAACACCCGCTCCAGCCGTTCCCGGTAGCTCCCGAGCCGGCGCCCTGCGTAGCGGTCGGGGTGGAAGACTTTCACCTGTTCGAGGTAGGCAGCGCGGGCCGCCTCCACCGAGGCGTTCCACGGCAGGCCCAGCGCCTCCCAGTGGGTCCAGCCGTCCGCGTGGGCTGCGGCGAACAGGACGTCCTTCCGACGGTCGAGCTCGAGCTCGACGTCCTCGGCGAGGTCCGCGGGTGCGAACCGGAACCCTCTGAATTTGTCGCTGTTCAAGCCAGATGACCCCCGCCACCCGCTGGCCAGGCGACATTACCGGCCGTCACGGGGAGGGTCAACGCGGCACACCACGGATGGTGCGCCACCCGAAAGGCCCGGTATGGCCGGACCCACCTCTAGCGGGGGGACAGCAGCAGCTCAAGCAGCGCCTTCTGGGCGTGGAGCCGGTTCTCGGCCTCGTCGAACACCGCCGACTGCGGCCCTTCGAGCACACCGTCGGAGATCTCCTCGCCACGGTGGGCCGGGAGGCAGTGCAGGACGATCGCCTCCGGACGCGCCTTCTGCATGAGCGCCTCGTCGACGATGAACCCCGCGAACCGGCGCTGGCGCTCGGCCGCCTCGCCCTCCTGGCCCATGCTCGCCCAGACGTCGGTGTTCACGACGTGGGCGCCGTCCACGGCCTCCGCCGGCGAGCGCACGACCCGCGCGTGGGCGCCGGCGCGGGCGAGGAGCTTCGCATCGGGATCGTAGCCCTCGGGGCACGCGATGCGCAGGTCGAAGCCGAGCAGGACGCAGGCCTCGAGCCAGCTGTTCGCCATGTTGTTGCCGTCGCCGATCCAGGCCACCGACAGCCCGCCCTTCGAGAGCGCGTCCGCGCCGAAGCGCTCGGTCACGGTGAGCAGGTCGGCGAGGAGCTGGCAGGGGTGCGACGAGTCGGTGAGGGCGTTCACCACCGGGACCGAGGCGTAGCGCGACATCTCCTCGATCTTCTCGTGCTCGAAGGTGCGGACGACGAGGCAGTCGAGGTAGCGAGAGAGGACGCGCGCGGTGTCGCGGATGGGCTCGCCGCGCCCGAGCTGCGTGTCCCGCGGCGACAGCATCATGGCGTCGCCGCCGAGCTGGTAGGCGGCCACGGCGAACGAGACGCGCGTCCGCGTCGACGCCTTCTCGAACACGAGGCCGATGGTCGCGTGCTCGAGGGGCCTTGGCCCCCGCTTGCCGAGGAGCTTCCACTCCGCGGCGCGCTCCACGAGCTCGAGGAGCTCGGAGCGGTCGAGATCGGTGAGGCGGAGGAAGTCGCGCTTCGTGCCGGTCGGGCGTGCCATGGGGGGATCTCCGCTGGATCAGGACTTCGCGGGCGCCGCCGCGAGGGCGGCGGCGAGCCGCTCGACGGCGAGGTCCGCCTCGGCCGCCGTGAGGTTGAGGGGAGGAGCGAGGCGCAGCACGTCCTCGCCGATGGCGTTGACGAGCAGGCCGCGGGCGCGGGCGCCCTTCATCACCTCGGCCGCCGAGACGCCCTTCACCACCAGCGCGAGCAGCATGCCCCGGCCGCGCACCGAGGCCACCCGGCCGCCGGCGGCGAGCCGCTCGAGCCCCGCCCGCAGCCGCGCGCCCACCTCCCGCGACCGCTCGAGCACGCCGCCCGCGAGCTCCGCGAGCACCGCGAGCGCCACCGCGCAGCCGAGCGGATTGCCACCGTAGGTGCTGCCGTGGCTGCCGGGCGTGAGGTGCTGGCCGACCTCCTCCGACGCGAGGAGCGCGCCGATGGGGAAGCCGCCGCCGAGCGACTTCGCGCTCGACATGAGGTCGGGGACGACGCCCGCCCACTCGTGCGCCCACAGCTTCCCGGTCCGGCCCATGCCGGTCTGGACCTCGTCGAGGCAGAGCAGCACGCCGCGCTGCCGCGTGAGCTCGCGCGCCGCCTGCAGGTACCCCTCGGGCGCGGGGATCACCCCCGACTCACCCATGATCGGCTCCACGATGAAGGCCGCCGCCGTGCCGTCGAGCGCGGCCTCGAGCGCGGCGACGTCGCCGAACTTCACGTGGCGTACGCCGGGGACGAGGGGCTCGAAGCCCTGGCGGTACTTCTCCTGCCCGCCCACGGTGACGGTGAAGAGCGAGCGTCCGTGGAAGGAGTCGTCGCACGAGACGATCACGTTGCGCTCGGGGTGGCCGAGGTCGTGGTGGTACTTGCGGGCGAGCTTCAGCATCGCCTCGTTGGCCTCGGCGCCGCTGTTGCAGAAGAAGGCGCGGCTGGCCCACGGGGTCACCTTCAGCAGCGCCTCCGCGAGCTCCACCTGGCGCGGGATGAAGTAGTGGTTGGAGACGTGCCACACCGTGCGGGCCTGCTCCTCGAGCGCCTTCACGAGCGCGGGGTGGCAGTGCCCGAGCACGTTGACCGCCACGCCGCCCAGGAAGTCGAGGTACTCGTTCCCGTCGGCGTCCCAGACCCGGACGCCCTCGCCGCGCGCGATCGCCACCGGCTGTTGCCGGTAGTTGGGGGTGAGCACCTTCTGCGCGCGCTTTGCGACGGCCTCGTTGTTGCCGGTCATCTAGCGCTTATAGCAGCGGCGGGGCGGGTGTTCTAGAGCGGCGCGGGCCCCGCGGGTCAGCGCTTGCCGGCGGGGCGCGGCGGCCACGTCGGCGCGCGGACGCGCTCCTCTCGTACGGTCGCGTTGTACGCGCCGGACGGCCCCAGGTGACGCGACAGGTCGAAGTCCGGCCGCGGCTTCGCGTTCACGAACGCCGCGAGGTCGACCGCCTCGCCGTCCTGGAGGTTCGGCTCGTCCGGCGGCATCGTCACCTTGAGGAACCCCGCCAGCTTCGTCGCGTCCGCGAGCCCCGCCCCCGCGTTGTACGAACGCGGGCCCCAGACCGGCGGGTCGCCCTGGCCGTCCTCGCCGTGGCACGCGGCGCAGCGCTCCGCGTACAGCGCGGCGCCGCGCGCCGTGTCGACCTTGGCCGGATCCACGGACAGCTTCGGGAAGCTGCGCGGCCCGAGCGGCGCCTTGGGGTTCTGCGCGATCCGCTCGCCGGTCGAGAGCCACGTGAGGTACGCGGTGATGGCGACGGCGGGTGCGCCGCCGTTCGGCGGCCGCTGCCCGTTCATGCTGCGCATGAAGCAGTTGAGGACCCGATCCTCGAGCGTGATGACCGCCTTCTCCCGCGGGGACCACGCCGGATAGGCCGCCGCGACGCCGACGAGGGTCGCGCCGCCGGCCTGCGCTCCGGCCTGCGGGTGACAGGACGCGCAGCTCAGCGCGTTCTTCACGTACCGACGCGTGAGCGGGTGCGTCCCGGTCCGCTCGAAGAGCTCCTTCCCGAGCCGGATCGTGTCCCCGAGCGGCCCCTCCGGCAGCTCGCGCGCGGCGGGCGCCTCTTCCGCGCCGCGCGCCGCCGCGGGCGCGATCCCCGCGGCGGCGAGGACGAGCGCGAGCGGGGCCAGGCGGCGGGAGAGCATGGTGACCTCCGGAGCCACCGTCGGTCCGTGGCTCGCCCGCGGCAAGCGGGCACGTGGGGCGGTGAGCGATCGGCCGCCCGGAGGGGTGGACGGCGGGCCGCCGCTACAGGATGTACCGGGCGAGATCCTCGTCCTGGGCGATGCCCTCGAGCCGCTCCCGCACGTACGCGGCGTCGATGACGATCCGCTGGCCGCGCAGGTCCGGCGCGTCGAAGGAGATGCCGTCGAGCAGCCGCTCCATCACCGTGTGCAGCCGGCGCGCGCCGATGTTCTCCATCCGCTCGTTCACCTCCGCGGAGATGCGCGCGATCTCCTCGACGGCGTCGTCGCGGAACTGCACGTCCACGCCCTCGGTGGCGAGGAGGGCGGTGTACTGGCGGACGAGGGAGCTCCTCGGCTCCTTGAGGATGCGGACGAGGTCCTCCCGGCCGAGCGGCTCGAGCTCGACGCGGATGGGGAAGCGGCCCTGCAGCTCGGGGATGAGATCCGAGACCTTCGCCACGTGGAAGGCGCCGGCGGCGATGAAGAGCACGTGGTCGGTCTTCACGACCCCGTACTTGGTGTTGACGTTCGACCCCTCGACGATGGGCAGGAGGTCCCGCTGCACGCCGCCGCGCGACACGTCCGGCCCGTGCCCGGCGTCGCGCCCAGCGATCTTGTCGATCTCGTCGATGAAGATGATGCCGGCGTTCTGCGCGCGATCGAGCGCCTCGCGGACCACCCGGTCCATGTCGACCATCCGGGAGGCCTCCTCCTGCGTGAGGAGCTCGAGCGCCTCCTTCACCTGCACCTTGCGCTTCCGCTTCTTCTGGCCCCCCCCGAGCATGCTCACGATGGGGTTGTTCCCGAGCTGGCTCATCATGTCCTGGAGGCCCTGGGCCATGTCCTCCATGCCGGGCGCCATGAACGGCATCGGCGGCGGCTTCTCGGTGAGCTCCACCTCGACGAGCTCGTCGTCGAGCGTGCCGGCGCGGAGCTGCGCGCGCGCCCGCTCGCGGCCGCCGGCCGCCGGCGGCGCCTCCCCCTCGCCCTCCCCGCGCACGCGCGACACCGCGCTGCGGAACCCGAGCCCGAACCCGCCACCGTACCCGAGCGCGTCGAGGACCTTCTCCTCCGCCGCCTCGCGCGCCCGCTCGCGGAGCTTCTCGACCTCCTCCTCCTTCACGAGCTTCACCGCGGCCTCCACGAGGTCGCGCACCATGGCGTCGACGTCGCGCCCCACGTAGCCGACCTCGGTGAACTTCGAGGCCTCGACCTTCACGAACGGCGCCCCGGCGAGCCGCGCGAGGCGCCGCGCGATCTCGGTCTTCCCCACCCCGGTCGGGCCGATCATCACGATGTTCTTGGGCAGGATCTCGTCCTTGAGCTCCGGCCCGACCTTCTGGCGGCGCCAGCGGTTGCGGAGGGCGTTCGCCACCGCGCGCTTCGCGTTGCCCTGCCCGACCACGTGGCGGTCCAGCTCGGCGACGATCTCCTTCGGCGACAGATCCTGGGGCTTCACGGCCTAGAGCTCCTCGAGCGTGAGGTTCGCGTTCGTGTAGATGCAGATCTCCGCGGCGAGCTTCATCGACTCCTCCGCGATCTGCCGCGCCGGCAGGGGCGAGTGGGCGAGGAGGGCGCGCGCGGCCGCGACGGCGTACGGACCGCCCGAGCCGATGGCGACGACCGCTCCGCCCGGGACGGGATCGGGCTCAATGACGTCCCCCGCGCCGGACAGGACGAGGACGTGCTCGCGATCCGCGACGACGAGCATGGCCTCGAGGCGCCGGAGGAGCCGGTCCGTGCGCCACTGCTTCGCGAGCTCGACGGCCGCGCGGGGCAAGGAGCGCGCGTGCTCCTTGAGCTTCTTCTCGAACAGCTCGAAGAGCTGGAACGCGTCGGCGGTCGCGCCCGCGAAGCCCGCGAGGACCGAGCCCTCGGCGAGCCGGCGGACCTTCCGCGCGGTGGACTTCATGACCGTCTTGTCGAGCGTGACCTGCCCGTCGCTCGCCATGACGACCTTGCCGTCGCGGCGGACGCAGAGGACGGTGGTGCCGTGGAAGGGGCGCATCGCCCGTAGGTAGCGCCGGACGGGCGCCCGGGCAACGGCGGAGATCGCCGCGGGACGCGGCGGCCGGAGCGCGAGGGTCAGCTCCGCTCGCGCTTCGCGCGCGGATGGGCGGAGTCGTAGACGGCGGCGAGGCGCTTCCAGTCCACGTGGGTGTAGCGCTGCGTCGTCGAGAGCGAGGCGTGCCCGAGGAGCTCCTGGATCCCGCGCAGGTCGGCGCCGTTGCCGAGCAGGTGCGTCGCGAAGCAGTGGCGCAGCACGTGCGGGTGCACGTGGCGAGGCAGCCCGGTCGCGATCACCGCCCGGTCGAGCCGCCGCGCGACCGAGCGTGGGCTGAGCCGTCCGCCGCGGTAGTTGAGGAAGAGCGCCTCGCGCGCGCCGGCGTGGTCGCGCCCCGCCGCGAGGACCGGCCGCGCCTCGTCGAGGTAGCGGCCGATCGCCTCGGCCGCCGTCACGCCGAACGGGACGATCCGCTCCTTGCTGCGCTTGCCGAGGACCCGCACGAGCCGGCCGCCGAGATCGACCGAGCCGCGGTCGAGCCCGGTGAGCTCCGAGACGCGCAGCCCGCTCGCGTAGAGCAGCTCGAGGAACGCGCGGTCGCGCAGCTCCAGCGGCGCGGCGAGCGCGGGGGACTCCACGAGCGCGGCGACCTCCTCCTCGGGCAGGACCTCGGGCAGCCGCTTCGGGCGCCTGGGACCGGAGACCGAGCGCGCCGGGTTCGCCTGGGCGAGCCCCTCGCGCACGAGGAACCGGTAGAGCGTCCGGATCGCGGAGAGCTTGCGCCCGAGGCTCGTCGCGCCGGCGTCCGCCGCCGCGCGCGAGAGGAAGGCGCGCACGATCGCGGGCGAGGACGGCACGACCCCCTGCCCTGCGCTCGCGAGGTACGCAGCGTACTGGGCGAGGTCGGTGAGGTACGCCTTCACCGTGTGCGGCGAGGCGCGTCGCTCCGTGCGGAGGTAGGCCGCGAAGCGCTGGATCTCGGGCGGAAGGGTCCCCTCGTCGACGGGCACGCTGCGATCGGTAGCACCGGGGTGGGCGGGAGGCGAATTCTGGGTCGAGGTCGAGGTCGAGGTCGCGCCGCCCCTCACCTCGGAAGGTCGGCCACGTACACCCCCGCCCGCTTCGGGTCCGCGACCGCGTAGGCGACGCCCCGCGAGTCGGGCCCGAGGAAGCGAGCGGTGCCGGGGAGCACGTGCGTGTCGATCGAGCGGAGCTTCCCGCCCTCCCAGAGCGCGACGTCGAGCGCGATCATGTCGGAGCGCTGCCAGGTGAGGAGGAGCCGCCCGGGGTCGCGCGGGTCGAACTCGAAGCTCTTCACCCCCTGCGCCACGGCCTCCGGCTTCTTCCCCCCGGCGATCCCGGCGGCCGGGACGCGCTCGAGGTCGCACGCCTCGCCGTTCCGCGTGCAGCGGGTGCGGTAGTAGAGCCAGCGCGCGTCGGGCGAGAAGGCGAAGCCGAACACGCCCTGGGCGACCCGCTCCGCCGGCGTCCCCTTCGGCGTGTCGAGGTGCGCGAGCGCGAGGTCGACCGAGTACCCGCCCCGGGTCGTGTGCTGCAGCATCGCGACGTGGGCGCCGTCCGCCGAGACCTCGAACTCGGAGACGTTCGCGCCGAAGGTCCGGGGCGACTGCCCCGGGCCGCCCGCGCCGAGGACGCCCGCGCGGACTCGCGGATCGTACTGCTCGAGCCAGGCGAGGCGCGGCGCGCGGGCCGCCCAGCGGAACTCGCCCACCTCGCGACCGCACAGGGCGCCCGGCTTGCCGAGGGGGCCGACGTGGAGCTCGCCCTGCTGCCCGGGCGCGATCCCCGCGACGTAGGCGAGCGCGGCGCCGTCCCGCGAGAACGCGAACGCGCCCGCCTGGCGCGCGACGCGCGCCGGCGCACCGCCCGTCGAGAGCATGAGGTCGTACCCGGTCGCCGTCTGGACGGTGAACGCGTAGGCCGCGCCGCCCGGCGCGAAGGCGTACTCGCCGGTGCGCTCCGCCACGCGGGCGGGAGGCTCGCTCGCGGCGCGAACGGCGAGCAGCGTCCCCCCCGCGCGGACGCCGCGGCGGGCGAGCGCGGTGGTCGCCCCGGCGCGCGGCGCGCCGTCCTTGGCGAGGAGCTCGAACGAGGAGAGGCCCTCGGCCCCGGGCAGCCACGCGGGGGGCTCGCCGGGGTTCACCCAGAGCAGACGCCCGCCCGCGATCGCCGCCACGCGCTCGCTCCCCGGCACGAACCCGGTGAACGTCACGCCGTCGGCGATCCTCGCCGGCTCGCCGCCGGCGCGGGCGACGTAGAGCGTGCCCGCGCCCGAGAGGTAGTCGTACTCGCCCAGCGCGGCGAGCACCGCGCCCTGGGGCGCCCACGCGAACCCGTGCGGGAGCGTGGTGACCGAGGGCGCCACCTTGCGGGCCTCGCCGCCGGCGGCCGCCACCACCCGCAGCGCGCAGCTCGCGGTCTGGGGCGGGAGGTACTGCCCCTTCACCTCGGCGCACCCGTCGAGGAACGCGAGCCAGGCGCCGTCGGCCGAGGCCTTCAGGGCGCGCACCTGCCCGCGCATCACCGCGCGGCCGAGCCCGTGCTTCTTGGCGGCGTCGTGCTCGCCGGTGCATCCCGCCGCGAGCGCGGCCGCGGCGGCGAGGGTCAGGGCCCGGAGGCTCCAGGGGTGGCGTCCGCAACGGGGTCGATCCACGGCGCGATCTCCTTTCGCGCCCGCTCGACGTGGGCCTCCTTCCGCGCGGCCTTGCCGCGGTGGCGCCCGGTGAGCGGGGGGAACAGCGCGAAGACGACGTTCGACGGCTGGTAATCGTACCCCGGCGGATGGGCCTCGCCGGTGAGATGTCGATGGAGCGCCCCGAGCGCGGTCGCCGGGGGAGGCGGGCGGAAGCCCCTTCCGGCGAGCCGGTCCAGGATCGCGCGCGCCGCGAGGTGCCCGCACGCGGCCGACTCCACGTAGCCCTCGACCCCGGTGATCTGGCCCGCGAAGAACAGGTGCGGCCGCTCCCGCGCGGAGAGGTCCGGCGCGAGGACGCGAGGCGCCTCGAGGAACGTGTTCCGGTGGATCTGGCCGAGGCGCACGAACTCGGCGTTCGCGAGGCCGGGCACCTGCTCGCGGAAGATGCGCCGCTGCTCCGGCCAGGTGAGGCGGGTCTGGAACCCCACGAGGTTGTACGCCGTCCCCTCCACGTCCTCGCGGCGGAGCTGCACCACCGCGTGCGGGCGCCGCCCGGTGCGGGGGTCCTCGAGGCCCACCGGCTTCATCGGCCCGAACGCGAGCACCTCCGCGCCCCGCTCGGCCATCACCTCGATCGGCAGGCAGCCCTCGAAGTAGCGCGGCTCCTCGAAGTCGTGCGCGGGCACCTTCTCGCCGGCGAGCAGCGCCGTGACGAAGGCGCGGTACTGCGCCTCGTCGAAGGGCAGGTTGAGGTAGTCGTCCCCGGCGCCCTTGCCGTACCGCGAGCGCGCGTACGCGATCGAACGGTCGATCGAGTCCGCCGCCACGATCGGCGCGATGGCGTCGTAGAAGTGGAGCCGGCCGCCCGCGAAGGCGGCGATGTCCGCGGCGAGCGCGTCGCCCGTGAGCGGCCCGGTCGCGACGAGCGCGAGCTGTGGCCCCTCGGGGAGGCGCAGCACCTCCTCCTCCCGAAGGTGCACGCGAGGGTGGGCGCGGAGCCGCGCGCCGACGAGCGCGCTGAACCGCTCGCGGTCCACGGCGAGCGCGTCCCCCGCCGGGACGCGGGTCGCGTCGGCGGCGGAGAGGACGAGGCTGCCGAGGCGGCGCAGCTCCTCGTGGAGCAGCCCCACCGCGTTGTGCGGGTTGTCGGAGCGGAGCGAGTTCGAGCAGACGAGCTCGGCGAGGCCGCCCTGCGTGTGAGCGGGCGAGCGCCGGCCCGGCTTCATCTCGACGAGCTCCACCTCGGCGCCGCCCTCGGCGAGCCGCCACGCGGCCTCGCTCCCCGCGAGCCCGCCGCCGATCACCGTCACGTGCGCCTGTCCCATGACCACCCGTCGTCCCATCGCATGGCTGGCTCCCCGCCAGCCGGGCGCCTACCGATCTCTCGGAACCCCGACGACCTGGCCGCCTCGACCCGCGGTGCGCAGGTTTCGAGCCGGGCGCGCCCGGGGCCCGGGGGGCGGCGGCGAGAGAGGTTTCGGCCGGACCGGGCGCGCTCCATCTACCGTCCCGACGAAAGGAACGCAACGTGGCCGACGACAGGTTCGAGACGCTGAAGAGCGAGCTGCAGCGCCGCCGCCGCGTGATCCTCGAGACCTTCCGCCGCGCCGACGCCGAGCTCGACGCGCTCCGCTCCGCCGAGCGGGATCCGGAGTTCGAGGAGGGGGCGCAGACCGACCACGAGGCGTACACCCTCGCGCGCCTCTCCGAGAACCAGCGCCGGGAGCTCCAGCAGATCGACGCCGCGCTCGCGCGGATCGACGCGGGGACGTACGGGATCTGCAAGGACTGCGACCAGGAGATCGACCCGCGGCGGCTCGCCGCCCTCCCCTACGCGCTCCTCTGCACGGAGTGCGCGGCCGGGAGCGAGCGGGCCGCGGCGCCGAGGTTCGTCGCGCCGCCCCAGCCGGGGATCTGATCTAACGGGGGCTGCGCCCCCGCCCCGCCGACGGCTGACCGCCGTCGTCGGGGGCCCCACCCCTGCTCGCCGGGTCCCGTGCGCCTACGCGTGGCGGCTTCGCCGCGAACGCGTAGGCGCGTTGATCTGACGGGGGCTGCGCCCCCGCCCCGCCGACGGCTGACCGCCGTCGTCGGGGCCCCACCCCTGCTCGCCGGGTCCCGTGCGCCTACGCGTGGCGGCTTCGCCGCGAACGCGTTGGCGCCCCG